>ONOC01000018.1 GCA_900319355.1 uncultured Eubacteriales bacterium
TTTTCACACTTTCGAAATCCATCCGAGTCTCCGTTCGAAAATTGAAATTTATTTGAATTTTCGAGGATGTGTTTTACTGTTCAGTTGTCAATGTTCATTTACGTTATTTCTGTGTTTCTTCTGTGTTGCCCTGCTGTCTCTCGCGACAGCTTCCTCATAATACGACTCCGTCCATTCGATGTCAACAACTTTTTTCATTTTTTTTATTTTTGTTATCGCTTTAAATCGATGAAGTCGTCTCAGTGCCCGATCAGACTGATGGCCTGCCTGATGTTTTCTACCGGCATCAGTTCCACATCAAACTGTTCCCGCGACCTTGAAAGAGACCTCATATTGGCCTTTGGCAGGATCACTTTCCTGAATCCCAGTTTCTGTGCTTCGCGGACTCTCTGCTCCGCCATGGCAACAGAACGTATTTCGCCCGAGAGGCCCACTTCGCCGAATACCACCGTATCCGCAGACACCGGCTGATCTTTCTGGCTGGACGCAATGGCCATCAGTATCCCCAGGTCCACTGCCGGCTCCGACATATGAACCCCGCCCGTAATGTTGACATACGCGTCACTGTCCGAGAGACTGATATGACCTCTTTTTTCCAGCACGGCCATGAGCAGGTTCACCCTGTTGTAATCAATACCATTCGTCGTTCTTCTCGGAAATCCGAAATTTGTCCGGCAGACAAGCGCCTGAATCTCAATCATCACAGGTCTTGTTCCTTCCATCGCACAGGCCACGACAGATCCCGAAGCATCCTCCGGCCTTCCCTCGAGCATAAAGGCTGAAGGATTTTCCACCTCCGCAAGTCCTTCGGATCTCATTTCAAAGACACCGATCTCATTCGTGGAGCCGAAACGGTTTTTCGCCGCACGCAGAATCCGATATGCCTGCGTTCTGTCTCCCTCGAAATAAAGAACCGTATCCACCATATGCTCCAGCACTCTGGGGCCTGCCACATTCCCGTCTTTCGTCATATGACCGACGATAAAAACCGGAATTTCCAGCGTTTTGGCGATGCGGAGCAGCACGCCGGTAGACTCCCTCACCTGGGAAACACTTCCCGGTGACGAAGTGACACTTTCGTTATACATGGTCTGAATGGAGTCAATCACCACCAGCTCCGGCTTTGTCTTCTCTATGACAGCCTCTGTCTCATCGAGATCCGTCTCGCAGAGAAGGCGCAGCGAATCGGAAAAATCGCCGATCCGGACCGCTCTCATCTTGATCTGCTGGAGAGACTCCTCACCAGACACATACAGAACCTGCCGGTTCTGAGCGGCAATATTACGGCACACCTGCAGAAGAAGCGTTGATTTGCCGATACCGGGATCACCTCCGATCAGAATCAGCGATCCCTTTACAATGCCGCCTCCGAGAACACGGTCAAGTTCACTGCTGCCCGTCGGAATTCTTTCTCCGGATTTCATATCGATCTCGGACAGTGTCTTCGGTTCTGCCGCCGTTCTGCTGCTTCTGCCGGCTCCCCTGGATGCTGACGTCTTTGGCGCCGACGGTTCCTCGACAAAAGTGTTCCATTCATGACAGGCGGGACACTGTCCCATCCACTTTGTTGATTCATACCCGCAGTTCTGACAGTAATAAACAGTCTTGCCCTTTGCCACTTTGGTCCCCCAGTCCGTCTTATGGTGTAGCCGCTTCGCATGCCCGAAAACTGTCTGCGTGTCGACGGCTTAATACAGCAGGACTCCGGAACAGCCATTTCTGTTCCGGAGTCCTGTCTCAGAAGAAATTTTCACAGGGGATACCGTTCCCCTGTCCGAAAATCATTCAGATACGCATATTATTTGCGGATAACTCTGACATTTACCTTCGTTCCCTCTGACAGTTCCACACTGAAAGAGAGCTTTCCGCCCATGCCTGTCATGATATGACCTGCATTGACATTGTCAAAAAGCACCTGATAATCCGTATCTTCTTCCACGCCCAGCGTAATCTGCGCGTCCTCCGGTCCTTCTACATCAAACGCCATGCCGGCGTCACTGATTTTCATATTGGTCACTGTCGTACCCGGCACGGATTCATAGACAAAGGTCTCATTAATTTCAAGTCTGGTAAGCTCCCGGAATGTCTTTACCTTGCACAGGCTTCCCTGGTATTCATAATCCGAAAGCTTTTGCTTTGTCTGCTCCTCGTAATTTCCGAAGCTCAGAGAACCATCCGGTTCTGTACGAAGCAGTTCCTTTACAACAGCCATCTCTTATGCCTCCTGAATCATCAATCAAAATTTCCGATAAGCTGAGTATACAATAATGTCGTCATTTTCTCAATGCAAAACGACACCGCCGACGCTTCATCCGGCTTCTGACCGGTGATACCGTACACTTCCTGCCGGAAGCATCGACCGCGTCATCTGCCGGCTTCATTTCTGACGCGGAAGGTCACTTTGCCGTCGCGGTATACGGCAGCGACCGTATCTCCGCGTTTCACGCGTCCTGCAAGTATTTCCTCTGCCAGCGGATCCTCGATTTTTGTCTGGATCGCCCGTTTGAGCGGACGGGCCCCGTAGCGGCTGTCGAAGCTGTCATCAATCAGATGCCGGCGGGTATTTTCCGTCACATTCAGACGGATGCCCATCTGATTTTCGCAGCGGCCGGTCAGATCCTTCAGAAGAATATTGATAATCTCCTTCATGTCGTTCTTCGTCAGTGCATGGAAGACGAGAATATCATCAATACGGTTCAAAAATTCCGGACGGAACTGCTGACGCACTTCCTCCATGACCTGGGATTTCATGTGCTCGTAATCCTGCTTTTCATTTTCCGTCGTCATGAAGCCGAGTTTCTTCGGCTGCACAATCCGGTTCGCACCGGCGTTTGAAGTCATAATAATGATGGTTTCCTTAAAGCTGACTTTCCGCCCCTGTGCATCCGTGATATGCCCGTCGTCGAGCACCTGCAGCAGAACGTTGAAAACATCCGGGTGCGCCTTTTCAATCTCATCAAACAGAACGACGCTGTACGGATGGCGGCGGACTTTCTCCGAAAGCTGTCCGCCTTCTTCATAGCCCACGTAGCCAGGCGGCGAACCGATCAGTTTGGAGACGCTTGCCTTCTCCATATACTCGGACATATCTACCCGGATCATGGCGTCCTCACTGCCGAACACCGCCTCGGCAAGGGCTTTCGAAAGCTCCGTCTTGCCGACACCGGTAGGGCCGAGGAACAGGAAGGATCCGATAGGTCTCTTAGGGTCTTTCAGACCCACTCTTCCCCTTCTGACAGCCCTCGCCACAGCTTCAACAGCTTCATCCTGACCGACCACGCGCTGATGCAGGATTTTTTCGAGACGGCTCAGCCGCTTCGACTCCGCCTCTGCGATCCTCTCCAGCGGTATATTGGTCCAGACGGAGACCGTCCTGGCGATCTCGTTCGCATCCACGACAAGCCTTCTCGCTGCTCTCTTCCGGACGGGTTTCGGCATCGTCTCCTCAACCGGCGCCTGATTTTTTCTGGCTTCCCGAAGTTCTGACAGTCTTTCAAAATCGCCGCGGCGCAGTGCATCTTCCTCCGCCTTTACGATTTCTTCGTCCGTCATCCGGTTCATTTTACCGGTCTTTTTGTCCGTTACGGAAATCCCGGAGGTCTTCTCCGCGTTTCCGGAAAGTCCGGTCTTTTCCGCCGCGGCGGAATTTTTCTCATAGGTCCCGAGCTGTACATGTGAAGATGCCTCATCGATCAGATCGATGGCCTTGTCAGGCTGAAAACGGTCATTGATGTATCTCGTGCTCATCTGCACGGCCGCCTTCAGTGCATCATCGGTGATCACAACGCCGTGATGTTTTTCATACAGACCGCGGACACCCTTCAGGATCTGAACGGTCTCTTCTTCCGTCGGTTCTTCCACCGTGACCGGCTGAAATCTGCGTTCCAGTGCGGCATCTTTTTCTATATGCTTCCGGTATTCCGTGATGGTTGTCGCTCCGATCACCTGAATTTCGCCGCGTGCCAGAGAAGGTTTCATGATATTCGACGCATCCAGTGCCCCTTCAGCATCACCGGCGCCGATGATGGTATGAATCTCGTCAATAAACAGAAGCACGCGACGATCCGCCGCTGCTTCCGCCAGAACTTTCTTGATCCTCTCCTCGAATTCTCCGCGGTATTTGGTACCTGCCACCATACCTGACAGATCCAGCGCCATGACACGGCGGTCCTTCATGCTGTCCGGAACCGTGCCCTGTGCAATGCGGATCGCGAGTCCTTCCACGATGGCGGTTTTGCCCACACCGGGCTCGCCGATCAGGCACGGATTATTCTTCTTCCTGCGGCTGAGGATCTCAATCACCCGGGTGATTTCCCTGTCCCGTCCGATGACCGGATCCAGTTTTTTCTTTGCCGCCAGTTCCGTCAGATCCCGGCTGTACTGCTGAAGTGTCGGTGTCGGCGTATGAGATGCCGTTGTCTGCGCGGATACTGCTCTGTTGCGGAGCGCATTCAGCTCCGCCCGCTGCTCCTCCGGCGTCTCTCCCATGGCCTGGAGAACAGATGTATAAAGTCTGGTTATATTCACTCCCGCCATTCTCAGAAGCTGATATGCCTCGCAGTTGCTCTGATTCAGTATGGCCATCAGAATATGTTCCGTGCCGGCCAGTTTTTCATTGTGTTCCGAAGCGATATTCACCGCCTCATGCAGTGCTTTCACCGCCCTCGGGGTATAGTCCGGTTTCGACAGAAGTGCATTGTCCGCCGGTTTCTCAATGATTCCCTTGATCAGACCGAGAATCTGCACTTCTCTTACATCTGCCTCCCCCAGAACGACGGCTGCCGTGCCTGTTTTTTCTCTGAGCAGGCCGACGAGCAGATGCTCCGTCCCCGTATGCGGGTGGCCTTCATCGACAGCAGTCTTCATCGCCAGCGATATGGCGGTTCTGGCCTGTGCTGTAAATGCCTGATTCATAAATGATGTCCTCTCACATAATGCCAGTTTTATATAAAATGAGCCGCCGTCACCGGCGGCTCCATCATCATGACGCTTTCTTTCTTCCGCAGCAGTTCTTGTATTTCTTGCCGCTTCCGCACGGACACGGATCGTTCGGGTAGATTTTTCTGCCCTTCACGATGGTGTTCATCTTCTTTGCTTCCAGGTAGAGTTCTTTCTTTCTGCCGGCATCAAAAATCTGATCCCACTGCGGCAGACCGTAGAGCCAGTCCGCCCGTGCGTCAACCATGTTCTTATACAGTTTCTCCTTATCGAAGGCAAGGCTGACCTCGGTATCCTCCGTCATGGTATCAATCGGATTCGGCTCTTTGAGAGATTCCTGGATGCCGTCAAGGAATCCGGTCATATGAAGGACATCCAGGCCGTACTTCTCAGCCAGTTCCTTCACGGTTCCCTTTACTTCCTCATCAGGATTCTCAAGCAGCTTCTCATAGATCCCCTTCTCCATCAGGAAATACTCCTGCCAGAAACTGCGGAGCTTGTTCTTGTCCTGTTTCTCATTGTAGGCAATTGCCTTCCAGTCTTCCATCAGTGTTGCCATTGCATTCATTCTCCTTGTTCTGTTTTCTATAATTATTCATTCAGTCAGCGAAGTAACGGACGCCGCTCTCAAAAAGCTTCATGTCCTGTTCGCCGTAGATATTGATGGATACGCCCGTGCCGCGGCGTTCTGCGTGACACATCTTGCCGTAGATTCTTCCGTCCGGGCTGGTAATTCCCTCAATATTGAAATAAGACCCGTTGATATTCCAGTATTCGTCTGTTGTGAAGTTACCGTCTATATCACAGTAGCGGGTCGCAATCTGACCGTTGTCACGGAGCTTCCGGATCCACTCGCTGTCAGCGACGAAACGTCCCTCGCCGTGGGATGCCGGCATCGTGTAAACGCCGCCGAGATCGCAGCCCTGAAGCCATGGCGACTTCTTCGATACCACTTTGATGTAAGCCATCTTGGAGATATGTCTGTGTACGGTATTGAAAGTCAGCGTCGGAGAATCCTCCTTCTGACCCGTAATATCTCCGTAAGGAACCAGACCGAGTTTGATCAGTGCCTGGAAACCGTTGCAGATACCGAGAACCAGTCCGTCACGCTTTGCGAGCATATCCTGAACCGCTTCTCTGATCTTCTCATTTCTGAATGCCGTAGCGAAGAACTTGGCGGATCCGTCCGGTTCGTCACCTGCGGAAAATCCGCCGGGGAACATGATGATCTGTGCCTGTTCGATACCTTTTCTGAATTCATCCACGGAGTCAAGGATATCCTGTGCGTTCTGATTGCGGAATACCTTCGTGATGGTGCGCGCACCGGCATTTTCAAAAGCTCTTGCACTGTCATACTCACAGTTGGTTCCGGGGAATACGGGGATGAACACGGTCGGCTGCGCAAGTTTATGCGTGCAGACGGCGATTTCTCCTCCTCTGCAGCATCCGGTGTCCTCAACACCTGTATCCTTCGGCGCCACACCCGAAACCGGTTTGAATACACCGCTCAGGGTACCCATCCAGGTCCGGATCGCTTCATCGACCGGAATCGAAGTATTGCTGTAAGAGAATACGCCGTCATCGGTCACCTCGCCGATAACCGTATAGGTGCAGGCGAGTTCTCCGACCTTCTCCTGCGGCACCTCCAGAATCATATCGCCGAAATACGGGCTGAACAGATCACGCGGATCCACGCTGTGCTCGATTTTTACACCCAGCTTATTGCCGAAAGCCATCTTCGACACGGCTGCCGCAATACCTGACCGCTCAACCACATAGGCGGCTGCGACGCGGCCTGCCTGCATGTCCTGATGAACGCGGTCATACAGGTCCATAACGCCGTCATAATCCGGAAGCTCGTACTCATCCTTCGGAATATGAATCCATACCAGTCTGTCGCCGGCTTTTTTCAGTTCCGGCGTCAGCACATCCTTCAGATGGGCGACGTCAACCGCGAAAGATACCAGCGTCGGAGGTACATCGATATCATTGAAGGTTCCTGACATGGAATCCTTGCCGCCGATGGAGGCAAGACCATAGCGGAGCTGTGCCTCATAGGCACCGAGCAGTGCGGAGAACGGCTGGCTCCAGCGCTCAGGATCCTCCGTCATGCGGCGGAAGTACTCCTGGAAGGTAAAATGAATCTTCCTGAAATCGCCGCCTGCCGCAACAATTTTGGCCACAGACTGTGTGACAGCATAAACAGCACCGTGATAAGGGCTCCAGCTGGAAAGATACGGATCAAAACCGTAAGCCATCATGGTGACGGTCGTGGTTTCTCCTTTAAGCACCGGTACTTTCGCTACCATGGCCTGCGTCTCTGTCAGCTGATATTTTCCTCCGTAAGGCATAAGAACACTGCCTGCGCCGATGGAGGAATCGAACATCTCGACAAGGCCCTTCTGAGAGCATGTGTTCAGATCCGCCAGTGTGTCAAGCCACTTCTGTCTGACATCGCTGATGTCTCCGCTTCTTCTCAGTGCGGAATCCGCGGGATCCGGAATATCCACATAAACATCCGTTTCCTGATGAGCGCCGTTGGTGTTCAGGAACGCGCGGGACAGGTTGACGATGTCTTTTCCTCTCCAGTTCAGGACAAGTCTCGGCTCCTTCGTGACGACAGCCACCTTCACTGCTTCCAGGTTCTCCTCTGCCGCATAGGCAAGGAACTGATCCGCGTCTTCGGGGCTTACCACAACAGCCATACGTTCCTGGGACTCGGAGATGGCGAGCTCCGTTCCGTCAAGGCCGGCATACTTCTTCGGTACTTGGTCAAGGTCTACCGTCAGACCGTCGGCAAGCTCGCCGATGGCCACCGATACGCCGCCGGCACCGAAGTCGTTGCACTTTTTGATGATTCTGGACACCTCCGGGCGTCTGAACATGCGCTGAAGCTTCCGCTCCGTCGGCGCATTTCCTTTCTGTACCTCCGCGCCGCAGGTCTCGAGAGACTGCGTGGTGTGGATTTTTGATGAACCGGTTGCACCGCCGATGCCGTCGCGTCCGGTTCTGCCGCCGAGCAGAATAATGATGTCGCCCGGATCGGAGTTCAGACGTTTTACGTCCTTTCTCGGCGCAGCACCCATGACGGCACCGATCTCCATTCTCTTTGCGACATAATTCGGATGATAAATCTCCTTGACATACCCTGTGGCCAGACCGATCTGGTTGCCGTAGGAACTGTAGCCGTGAGCAGCATCACGGGTGAGCGTCTTCTGCGGAAGCTTGCCCTCGAGCGTCTCGGAAACAGGTTTCGTCGGATCAGCCGCACCGGTGATTCTCATGGCCTGATATACGTAGGTACGGCCGGAGAGCGGATCACGGATCGCACCGCCCAGGCAGGTCGCTGCGCCGCCGAAAGGTTCAATTTCCGTCGGATGGTTATGTGTCTCGTTCTTGAAGTTGATCAGCCACTCGTCGTATTTTCCGTCTACATCGACGGGAACGATGATGGAGCAGGCATTGATCTCGTCTGACTCTTCCTGATCGGTGAGTTTGCCCTGTTTCTTCAGAATCTTTGCGCCGAGACAGGCCAGATCCATCAGGCAGATGTATTTATCGTCGCGCCCTTTGTACAGGACGTCAAAATCATTGCGGTAGCGCTCCCAGCTCTTACGGATCGGAACGGCATATTCGCCGTCACCGAACGTCACATTCTTCAGCTCGGTCGCAAAGGTCGTGTGACGGCAGTGATCGGACCAGTAGGTATCAAGCACACGGATCTCCGTCAGCGTGGGATTGCGCTTCTCGTCAGTTCTGAAATAATTCCGGATAAACTGAAAATCTTTGAAAGTCATCGCCAGATTCAGCGAGTCGTAGAGCTTCTTCAGGTCATCATCCTTCATGTCGATGAAACCGTCGAAGACTTTGATATCCTGAGGTTCAGGGAAATCCATGACAAGAGTCTTTGGTTTTTCGGGAGAAGCTTCTCTTGAATCCACAGGATTGATGCAGTGATGCTTGATGATCTCGAGATCCCCGTCACTCACGTTTCCTTCGATCACATACGTTGTCGCCGTGCGGATCACAGGCTCCTCGCTGCCGTTCAGGAACTGAATGCACTGTACTGCAGAATCCGCTCTCTGGTCAAACTGTCCGGGGAGATACTCCACGGAAAAAGTCCTCGACCCGGCACTGACAGGGAAGGTCTCCTTATAAAGAATGTCTACCGGGGGCTCTGCAAATACCACGTGACAGGCCTGTTCGAATACGTCGTCGCTGACATTTTCGACATCGTAACGGATCAGGATTCTCACACCCGTCACACCGGAAACGCCCATATAGTGGCGGATCTCGTGACTGAGGTCGCGTGCCGCTCCGGCAAACTCAGGTTTCTTTTCTACGTAAACTCTTCTGACTGTGCTCATCTGCTCTTCCTTTCTTAGGGTGTCAAAAGTAAATTTACCTGCACCTTCACAGAATAACACAGATTACTTCAGAAGGGAATAATCGGACTTGTTTCAAAAATAATGGATCTTCTGGTAAAATAATGTCCCGAAAAGGAGAGATTTTGACTTATGAATGCGATAATCTGTACGATTCTGATTCTGGCGCTGATTTTTCTTCTCTACCTGTGGCTGATTCATCCTTCCACGGGAAAAAGAGAAAGTTTCGGTAAATTCACAGAGAAGTCTTACGCGCACCGCGGACTGTGGGACCTTTCGCTGGGTATTCCGGAAAATTCCATGCCGGCTTTTCAGAGAGCTGTGGAGAAGGGATACGCCATTGAACTCGACGTCCATCTGACAAAGGACCATCAGCTTGTTGTCTTCCATGACGACACCCTGAAACGGGTCTGCGGTGTGAAGGGTACCCCGGAATCGCTGACCATGGAAGAGCTGCAGAAGCTCCCGCTCTCAGGCACAGCAGAACACATGCCTTCTCTCCGGGATGTTCTCGCTCTGGTCAGAGGGCTCACACCGATCCTTGTGGAAATCAAACAGCCCACCCTCCATTCGGAAATCTGCCGGTATCTGGAGCCTGTGCTCTCAGCCTACGAGGGACCGTACCTCATCGAATCCTTCAACCCTTTCGCCATCCGGAACTATAAGAAGCTGAATCCCTGCCCGCTCTTCGGCATTCTTTCCGAACGCTATGCCGCGTCACTGAAAATCAGCCCGCTGGTAAAAATCCTCTCGACGGCACTGATTTTCAATGTCATCTGCCGCCCCGATTTCATCGCCTACAACTTCCGCACAGACAATGTCACCTCGCTGTGGCTCATCAGAAAGCTGTATCATGTGCCGCTGTTCGCCTGGACGGTCAGAAAGCCTTCAGAATTAAAAAACTGCGCCGCACGGTACGACGCAGTCATTTTTGAGAAGTTTCTGCCCTGAATGTATTTTCATGCTTCTGCAGGTTCGGTCAGAAGTAATACTATACTTTCTCGAGTTTTGCAAAAGAAGCGAACATGCGCTTGACGCCGTAATTTTCAAAATCCACGGTCACCTCGAAGTCCTTCGGACCGTCTTTGACCGCCATGACCTTCCCGACGCCGAATTTCACATGGCGCACCGTATCTCCGACGCCGTAATCCAGGTGATCCGCCTTTTTCACGCGGAAAGACGCCGCATTGAACTTCGGCTTCTGTCTCAGTCCCTGCTCCGTCGGATTGTGATACGACGCAGAGCCGTAAACGCCCCCTGAACCGCTGTTCCCGAATGAGGAGCTGCGCGTCACAGCGGAGCTTTTTCTTCCGCCGCTGAACACGGT
Source organism: uncultured Eubacteriales bacterium (assembly GCA_900319355.1). Classification (GTDB taxonomy): domain Bacteria; phylum Bacillota; class Clostridia; order Lachnospirales; family Lachnospiraceae; genus Bilifractor. Next base: position 10,651 of record ONOC01000018.1, read on the forward strand.
CTCCCGGCTGCCGCTGTAGATATTCCCGCCTCCGGTGCGGAACAGTTCCTCCGGAGAACGGGCAGGACCTCGGAGGAAATTTCTGGTATCGGTTGTCTCCCTTTCCAGTTCCACATACTCTCTCGGGATCTCCCGGACAAATCTGGACGCAATCATCGGTGTATTCTCACCCCGGACCATCCGCCAGTGTGCCGCGGAGAGCGTCAGATTTTTCCGCGCCCTCGTGATACCCACGTAGCAGAGACGCCGCTCCTCCTCCAGATCGTCTTTGTTTCCTGTGCCGATCGACATATAGCTGGGGAAAGTTCCCTCTTCCATGCCGACCATGTACACATTGTCAAATTCCAGTCCCTTTGCACCGTGCAGTGTCATCAGCAGCACGTAGTCGCTGCCTTCCTCCACGCTGTCAATATCCGCCACCAGAGAAACCTGCTGCAGAAAATCCGTGAGCGAAGGATGCTCCGTCCCGTCATCGTAATCCTGCGCCTTGGAAATCAGTTCATTAATGTTCTCGATTCTGGCCCGGGCTTCATCCGTATCCTCGGCTTCGAGCGCCGTGACATACCCCGTATCCTTGATCACCTGATCCAGCATCTCGCGGACACCCGGTGTATGCCCGTCCTTCTGTTCTTCTTCATCCTTCGGAAGCCGGCTTCTGTATTTCTCAATCTGATCCGTAAACTTCCTGATTTTTGCTCCCGCCCTGCCAAGGCCCGGTATGTTCTCCGGGTGCAGCAGCGCGTCATAGAAGCTGATGCCGTTTTCCGACGCAAAGGCCGCCGCCCTTCCGATGGTTGTCGCGCCGATGCCTCTCTTCGGAATATTGATGATTCGCTCGCAGGCGAGGTCGTCTCCGGAACTGTCTATGGTCTTCAGGTACGCCAGCAGATCCTTGATTTCCTTTCGTGCATAGAAGTTGACGCCGCCGACGATTTTGTAGGGAATGTTCAGCGAGACAAATTTCTCCTCGAACAGACGGGACATCGCGTTTGCCCGGTAAAGCACGGCAAAATCCGAATAATGAGCCTTTCCGGCTGCCATGAGATCACTGATCTCATCCGCCACAAACTCCGCCTCATCATATCCGCTCTCAAATTCACGGAACCTGACCTTCGATCCCTCGCCGTTTTCCGTCCAGAGTGTCTTTTTCTTTCTCCCCTCGTTGTGGGAGATCACTTCATTGGCCGCGTTCAGAATATTCTGCGTCGACCGGTAATTCTGTTCCAGACGGATCGTCTTTGCTTCCGGATAGACCTTCTCAAAATCCAGAATATTCCGGATGTTCGCGCCGCGGAACTTGTAGATGGACTGATCGTCATCTCCGACCACACACAGATTATGATATCGGGAAGCGAGCAGCTCGATGAAACGGAACTGCGCGGTGTTCGTATCCTGGTACTCGTCCACCATGATGTAGCGGAAACGTTCCTGATACGCGGCGAGCACATCCGGATTTTTCTCCAGAAGCGTCACGGTGCTGACCAGAAGGTCATCAAAATCCATGGCGTTGTTCTGCTTCAGCCGCTTCTGATAGGCGCGGTAGCAGTCCGCAATTTTGCGGTCCATCCAGCTCTCAGCTTCAGCCGCGACCTGATCCGGATCCTTCAGTTCATTTTTGGCTGCCGATACCGCCGCCAGCATCGAGCGCTCCTTAAACACCTTCGTATCCAGCATGAGCGACCGGATCACTTCCTTCATGACCTGACGGCTGTCGTCCGTATCATATATATGAAAGTTTCTGTCATAGCCGATCCTGTCGCCGAACCTGCGAAGCATGCGGCAGCAGGTCGAATGGAACGTCATGACCCAGACGCTTTCCGATCCGTTTCCCACCAGCCGGTCCACACGTTCCCGCATCTCTCCGGCCGCCTTGTTGGTAAAAGTGATCGCCATGATATTCCAGGGGCGCACACCCATACGGTCAATCAGATAGGCGGTCCGGCAGGTCAGCACCCTTGTCTTTCCGGATCCCGCTCCCGCCAGGATCAGCAGCGGTCCCTCCGTCGTCTTTACGGCCTCCAGCTGCTGTTCATTCAGATTTTTCAGATAATCCTGCGTCTGCAAAACTCTACCTGCTTTCCGCCTGACCGGAGAAAAATCTCCGCCGGCCGGCACATGTCATTGATCACGTTTTCATGGATACTGAAGAATGTCATCCGTTTCTTCTCTGCGAACCGGAGAACGGAAATACAGTACGCCGCTGCGTAAAAAAGCCGTCCGGCAGACCGGACGGCCACACGTATGTACGATTATAATACAAAGAAGCGTTTTTGCAAGATGATCACTTGCCCATCGCGTCAGACTGTTACGGTTCACTCATGTCAGCAACAGTCGCACACAAGGGATTCAGACGCGACGCGCTCTCGCTGGTCCTCAGCGCAGCGGTGCATAAATTCATCCTTCGCTGTCGCTCGGATTCATCAGGCACCGGCGCCTGCGGATGTCGCCTCTGAATCCCCTGTGTACTCCGTGGCTCTACTTCATTAACGTCGGGCTCATGACTTTCCGGCGGCAAGTCCCGGATTCTTCATTTCCTTCTGTTTGCTGAAATACTTCTTCACCTCCGCAACGACGACACCGTTCAGTGCAACCAGTGCGATCAGGTTCGGGATAGCCATCAGGCCGTTCACAATATCTGCAATGGTCCATACAGCGGAAACCGTCATGTACGGTCCGATAAATACGCAGAGGATATAAAGAAAACGATAAATACTGGTCGCCTTTTTACTGTTATGAGTGAGATAGTCAAGGCAGCGCTCGCTGTAGTAGTCCCAGCCGAGGATCGTCGTAAAGGCAAAGAAAATGAGGCAGACCATCAGCAGGAAAGAAGACAGCTGTTCCGGGAAGGGCAGGCCGATCTGGAAAGCCTTTGTTGTGATCTGAACACCTTCCAGTCCCTCAATCTCCCAGGCATCCGTAAGAACAATGGTCAGTCCGGTCATCGTGCAGATGATCAGAGTATCGATGACGGTGCCGAGCATGGAGATCAGGCCCTGACGCACCGGCTCATCTACCTTGGCTGCTGCTGCCGCGATCGGCGCACTGCCGAGACCTGCCTCATTGGAGAAGATACCTCTCGCAATACCCTTCTGCATGGCCATCACCATGGCACCGAGCGCACCGCCTGCCGCAGCGCGAAGTCCGAAAGCGCTCTCGACAATCTCAACGATGGCACCGGGAATGGCCGGCAGATGAGTGAAGATAACGATCAGAGAAATGGCAATATACACAATTGCCATGAACGGCACGATTTTTTCAGCAACACTCGAAATTCTCTTCAGGCCGCCAATGATAACCAGAGCAACCAGCAGCGTCAGAATCAGACCTGCGATTACCGTTACCCAGGAGAGCTGAACGCCGACGATCGTAACGGGATGCTTCATGTCAGGATCAAAAAATCCCTGCACTGCACTGGTGATGCCGTTGATCTGAGAGAAAGTTCCGATGCCCCAGAGACCGACCAGAAGACCGAAGAAGGCAAAAATCTTCGCCAGCCATTTCCAGCGGGGACCCATGCCGTTTTCAATATAGTAGAAAGGTCCGCCGACGATGTGGCCGTCTTCTGCCTGTGTCCTGTACTTCACGGCAAGCGTGCACTCGGAAAACTTCGTTGCCGTGCCGACAAGGGCGGCAATCCACATCCAGAACATGGCGCCCGGTCCGCCTGCCGCAATAGCCGTTGCAACACCTACGATATTTCCTGTTCCGATCGTAGCTGAGAGCGCCGTGCACAGCGCCTGAAAGCTGCTGACATCACCGGTGTTTTTCCCGTTTTTATCCTTGCTTTCTTTTGAAAACAGGTATTTAAACCCGAGTCCCATCTTGCGGAACTGAAGTCCGTGAAGACGGATCGTGAGCAGCAGACCCACCGCGAGGATCGCTACAATCAGCGGAATTCCCCATACATAATTGTCAATCTTGTTCAGCAGTTCTGTAAATGCCTCCATTACCCTTTCATCCTCCTCAGTTTTAGTTTTGTCCGGTTTCGTATCCGGACGGTAAGGGATAAAGAAGACGTCTCCTGGACATGCGCTCATGTAAAAACGCGCACGAAAAAAGAGCCAATCCATGTCGGATCAGCTCTCTAAAGAGTAAGAACGGTTAATGCATAGAGACTATGCTCTGTCCGTTTGCCTGAGAGATCAGACGGAATCCGGCTGTTCTGCGACCGGAATCCACGTCTTTACACCTTCGGCGCCCTCTAAAGGGACTCTCCAGAGATCATCACGAAGGCAATAGTACTCCCTTTCTGCTGATGTGTCAAACTATACTTTGATTCGGGCGGCCGATGGAGATACACGGCGAATGTGACCGGAGCGAACAGGGTGATGCATCCGACGATGCCGGACCCGAAAATCAGTGCTCAATCTGCCCCCTTAGTGCCCGCTATGTGTGCCCTGATCAGCATGCCTGTCGGTGTTGCGGCCAGTCCGCCCTCGCCTGTTTCGCGGAGGGTGCTGTCCATCCGGCGGCCGATTGCCTTCATGGCATCGATGACTTCGTCCGGCGGGATCCGGCTCCTGATGCCGGCAAGCGCCAGGTCCGCCGATGTCAGCGCGTTGACGGCACCCGTTACGTTCCGCTTGACGCACGGAACCTCAACCAGACCTGCAACCGGATCGCACGCGAGGCCGAGCAGATTTTTCAGGGCCAGCGCTGCTGCATGGCAGATGGTTTCGGCACTGCCGCCGAGCAGTCCTGCCAGCGCTCCGGCCGCCATGGCTGAGGCGGAACCGATCTCTGCCTGACATCCGCCCTCGGCGCCCGCGAGACAGGCGCGGCAGGCGATGACTTCTCCGATGCCGCCGGCCGTATAGAGAGCTTCCGCCATGGCTCTGTCGTCGAAACCCCACCGTTCCTGTGCACTGATCAGCACGGCGGGGACGACGCCGCAGGATCCCGCCGTCGGAGCGGCAACGATCCGCTTCATGCAGGCGTTTGACTCCGCGATCTTCAGTGCGCGTTCTATGACGGCAGAGGTAAAATCATCGCAGATCATCTCGTTTCTTTCACGGCGGGCGTGGATTTTTGCCGCATCTGTTCCCACAAGACCGCTGCGGGACTTCAGCTTCGGGTCATATTCTGTCTCCGACGTCTTCATGGCCTGCCAGATACCGTCCATATACTGAAGCGACTGTTCTTCACTGATGCCCTGCTCCTTGCAGTCATCCAGCATGACCGGCTTCCAGAACGGCACGCCCTTCTCCGTGGCTTCGTCTGTAATCTGTTTCAGTGAATGATACATATCATACCCCGCTTTCCGGCTCTTCCATGGAAAGGTAGATCACCTTGATCACACCTTCCAGCCTGGTCAGCCATTTCACGGCTTCCGCCGGGATTTCCTGATCGCACTCGATGACCATGGCCGCCTTCCCGCCGCGGTTTTCGCGCACCAGCTGCATGGCGGCGATATTCACGCTTTTATGCTCGAGCATGGACGTCACTTCGGCCACATGTCCCGGCTGATCCACATTCTGTACGATCAGTGTCGGGCATTCTCCGCTGAAGGATACGTCAAGACCGTCGATCTGCACGACCCTGATCCTGCCGCCGCCGACAGACGAGGCAACTACCTCAAGTTCTGTGCCGGATACACCGGTCAGGTCGATTTTGGCCGTGTTCGGATGAAAAGAATCCCCGAGATCGGCGCCTGTCAGGGAAAAATCCAGTCCTTCTTTTTCTGCTATCTCAAAACTGTCGGGAATACGGCTGTCATCGACATGCATGCCGAGAAGTCCCGCCACGATCGCGCGGTCCGTGCCGTGACCTCTGCCGGTAGCCCGGAAGGAACCGTGCAGTGTGATCCTCGCGGATGCCACGCGCTCTGCAAGGAGACGTCTCGCCACATTACCGATCCGGACCGCTCCGGCCGTGTGCGAACTGGAAGGACCGACCATCACGGGTCCTATAATATCTGAAAGAAGCATGTGCACCTCCTGTTCTGTCTGTTCTTTCCATGTTAACGGATGAGCACGTTTCTGTCCATGATGAGATTTTATTAGTTTTATGCACTTTGCACAACATTGTTCAATTTTCTTACTTTTTAATTGATTATTTTTCATTCTTAGCTTATTATGAATCTATTGCGTTGCCGCGCTGATGAATGACCACAGGGAAGTCTTTACTACGCTGCGGCACACGTTAAGAAATTTCTGAGGAGGAATAAAGGAATAGTATGAGCAGCAAAGAAGACTTTAAGCCCTACATCTCTGCCGATCAGAATCTCCCGGAACTGACCCCGACTTCAATCATCCTCGGCGTCATTCTGGCCATTGTGTTCGGTGCAGCGAATGCCTATCTGGGTCTCCGCGTAGGACTTACCATTTCAGCTTCCATTCCGGCGGCCGTTATCTCTATGGGTATCTGCCGCGGGCTTCTGAAGCGTGACAACATTCTCGAAAACAACATGGTACAGACGATTGGTTCTGCCGGTGAGTCACTGGCAGCAGGCGCGATTTTTACCATGCCCGCACTCTTTATGTGGGCTGAAGAAGGCGCCATGGACTCTCCGTCCGTATCGACCATCACCGTCATCTGTATTCTCGGCGGCACACTCGGCGTTCTTTTCATGATTCCGCTCCGCAATGCCCTGATTGTGGAAGAGCACGGCATACTTCCGTACCCGGAAGGCATGGCCTGCTCCGAGGTTCTCCTGGCAGGTGAAAAAGGCGGCGCCAGCGCAAAGGGCGTATTCAAGGGCCTCGGTATCGCGGCCGCTTACAAGTTCATCGCCGACGGACTGAAGCTTTTCCCGTCTGAGATCGGTTATGACTTCAAGAGCTACAAGGGAGCCGGCATCGGCATTGATGTCCTTCCTTCCCTGGTCGGCGTAGGTTTCATCTGCGGACCGAAGATCTCCGCCTACATGTTCGGCGGCGGCATTCTTGCCTGGTTCGTTCTGATGCCGCTGATCTTCGTATTCGGCAGTCAGGTGCCGGATGCCATCTTCCCGGCGACCACAACGATCTCCGAATTATTTACTTCCAGCGGCGCAAGTGCCATCTGGAGCAGCTACATCCGCTACATCGGCGCCGGTGCAGTTGCCTGCGGCGGTGTGATTTCTCTGGTGAAGTCTTTCCCGATGATCATCCGCGCTTTCAGAAAATCCATGGAATCCCTGAAGAACAGACAGGCGAAAGTAGAACGTACCACGAAGGATCTTCCGCTTTCCGTTGTTGTGATCGGCGCCATCGCCGTTGTCATCCTTCTGTGGCTCCTTCCGGTCGTTGACGTCAACCTGATTGCAGCACTGCTGATCGTGATCTTCGGTTTCTTCTTTGTTACCGTATCCGCACGTATCGTCGGTATCGTCGGAAGCTCGAACAACCCTGTATCCGGCATGACGATTGCTACCCTGCTGATCACCACCATCATCCTGAAGGCAACCGGCAATACGGGCACCGGCGGCATGATCATCGCCATTACCATCGGTTCCGTCATCTGCGTTGCCGCAGGTATCGCGGGCGATGTGTCACAGGATCTGAAGACCGGCTACATTGTCGGCGCCACGCCCTGGAAGCAGCAGCTCGGTGAAATTATCGGTGTACTCGGCTCCGGTATTGTCATCGGCTATATCATGTATATCCTGAATGCGGGATACGGTTTCGGTTCTACTGAACTGCCCGCACCGCAGGCCGGCATGATGAAGATGATCATCGAGGGCGTCATGAGCGGCAACCTGCCGTGGGCTCTTGTTTTTGTCGGCGTATTCATTGCCGTCATCGCAGAGATCTTCGGCATCCCGGTCATGCCTTTTGCTGTCGGCATCTACCTTCCGATCTTCTCCACCACCGGTATTATGGTCGGCGGTCTTGTCCGTCTCTGGGCTGATAAGAAGAAGACGTCCAGCGAAGAAGAAAGAAAAGAGCAGACCAACAACGGTACGCTTTTCGCTTCCGGTATGATTGCGGGTGAAGGTCTCGTTGGTGTTCTTCTTGCGATCTTCGCTTTCGCAGGCATCGACATTGCGCTCCCGTTCAGTCTGGGCAACGCCGGCTCCATCGTCTTCTTTATCATCCTGCTTGCCATCCTGGTAAGCTCCATCTTAAAGAAGCAGAAGAAGGCAGCCTGATCTTACTGCTGACGGAATGACAGAAATGCTGTATAATAAAGAGGTCTGCCGCATACCCGGCAGGCCTCTTTTTCAGAATTTCACGGAGATGCATATGGCGAAAAAAGAAAAGGAAAATTTTCTGGACTACAGGCCCAGACCCAACCGTCTGTTCACCACGGAGACCAACGATGAGGGTCATGTCGAGATCATGATGGAGAACCGCGGCTTCTATAACTGGCTCGCACAGAAGCTTTTCAGAAAGCCCCGCTTCTCTCATATCGAACTGGATGATTTCGGCACCTTCGTCTGGCATCAGATGGACGGAGACAGAACCGTCTTTGAGATCGGCCAGGCTGTGAAGTCCGAATTCGGCGAAAAAGCCGAGCCGCTCTACGAAAGACTCAGCAAATATATTAAAATCCTGCATGACAACCACTTTGTGGTTTATGTCAATAAACAGACAACCGGCGGAAAGCCGGAAAATAATCCGTAAAACGGAGAAAGGATGTAACATTACGTCATGGGTGTACTTGACAATCTGGAACCGAAGGAAGTCTTTCATTTCTTCGAGGAAATCACAAAAATCCCGCGCCCTTCCTACCACGAGAAGGCCATCAGCGACTATCTCGTAAATTTCGCGAAGGAACGCGGTCTGGAATATTACCAGGATAAGCTTTACAACGTCATCATCATCAAAGAGGCATCGGAAGGATATGAGGATCAGGAACCGATCATCCTGCAGGGCCATATGGATATGGTCTGCGAGAAGAATCCCGGTGTCGACAAAGATATGGAAAAAGAAGGCCTCGACCTTGAGATCGACGGTGACTATATCCGTGCAAAAGGAACCACGCTCGGCGGAGACGACGGTATTGCCGTAGCCTATGCGCTTGCTCTGCTGGATTCGAAGACCCTGAAGCACCCCCGTCTGGAGTTTGTATGCACCGTCTCCGAGGAAGTCGGAATGGACGGCGCTCACGCGATCGACCTCTCACCTCTGAAAGGTCATCTGCTGCTGAACATGGATTCCGAGGATGAAGGCATCGTACTTGCCGGCTGTGCCGGCGGCGGCTGTGCCAATGTGACCCTTGACCTGCAGCGTGAAACCTGCAGCTGGGACCGCATGCTGATCCACATCGATCATCTGACCGGAGGCCATTCCGGTGCCGAGATCAACAAAGGAAGAGCAAGCTCCGTCTCACTCGCCGGCCGCGTGCTCCGCGACCTGTCTTCCGAGGTAAAGGTCCGTCTCGTTTCCATGATCAACGGCTCCAAGGACAACGCCATCTCCCGTGAATGCAGAATGGTAGTGGCGGTATCCGATCCGGAGAAGGCAAAGAAGAGACTTGCGGAAACAGAATCCGCTGTCCGCTCCGAATATCACATTGCAGATCCGGACATCACCATCACGGCCGAAGAAGCGGCAGATATCATTGATGTCCACAAAGATGCCAATCCGCTCAGCAAGAAGAGCACCAAAAGGATCATCACCCTGCTCACGGCTCTGCCTCAGGGCATCCAGCGCATGAGTGATAATGTGAAGGGGCTTGTAGAATCCTCCCTGAACTGGGGTGTGGCCGAGATTACCCTGAAAAACTTCTCGATGCGCGCTGCCGTGAGAAGCTCCGTCAGCACGGCAAAGGATGACATGTTCAGCCGCATCCGCTGCATCGCAAAGAGCTGTGATGCTGAACTGAAGATCACCGGTGAATATCCTGCGTGGGAGTGGGTGGAAAAATCAGCGCTCCGCGACAGAATGGCCCGCATTTACAGAGAAATGTTCGGGAAGGACCTCGTCATCGAAGCCATTCATGCCGGTGTCGAGTGCGGTCTTCTCGCTGATAAGATCCCGCATATGGATGCGATCTCGATGGGGCCGAACATTCTGGATATCCATACGCCGAACGAGCACCTCTCCATTTCCTCAACAGAGAGAATGTGGAGATTCATTGTGGCGATCATTGAAGATAAAAGCTGAAACAGCTGCCGCAGGAAAGACTGACGGTTGAAACGGCAGGCCTCTGCCGCAGTTTACAGAAAAGATCCCCGCTGCCGGACAGCATCCGGCGGCGGGGATCTTCTGTGTCACGTCGCTTTTTCACCTGATATTGAAATCACTCAGCTTCCGCATCACATCGCCGGCCGTCACAGCGCCGACCTTCGGCACTTTCCGGTACCATTCGGGATCCTCCTTCTCGGCTCTCATGAGATCACCCAGGGTCACAATACCGGCGCCCATCAGATGCTCAAAGACAGAAACCCTGATGCCGATCCTGAGGCAGAGATCATCCGATGTGATAAAATCAGAAGGTTCCCCGACGGAGATCTGCCAGTGGCGCGAGACGGCACAGACTTTCAGGTTCGCCCGGTACCCGTCCCTGTACCAGGCAGCAACAAGCGGACTCCGGAGCTTCTTCATCGCTTTGCCGTGATAGGAACCTACCGTTCCGGCCGCTCTGTTCATCAGCGCACCGGTCTCCTCATTGGTCATGCCGTACCGGTACCGGCACAGGATCGCCTTCTGCTGCTTCGGTTTCAGCTGTCCGACGGCAACCAGCAGGCCGTTCAGCTGATCCTGCGTCCACGAATCGGGATCCGTCTTTTTTTCCACCGCACGGATCAGATTTTTCGGCCACGGCAGCTTTTCTTTTTTCCGCGGCTGATCCGCCGTATAGGCCAGAAGCTTCATCGCCTGTTCTTCTGTACTTTCCGGAAAGCACTGCTTTACGCGTTCTGTCAGACGCCGGAGTGATTTTTTCGGATCCTCACCGTAGGCCGAGGTAACACAGACTCTGCCGAACAGATGCTCCGGCGTGCTGTAGACGGCAATGGCCCAGCCGTATGACTCTCCGTTTTTGTTCACCCGCTGCCGGAAATCTCTGCAGGTGAGATAGGTTTCCATCTGAAGCGCCGTGAGGACACCCTCAAAGTTCTTCTCTCCGCCTTTTCCGAAGCCTGCGTTCTTCCTGATCTCGAATGAATAGAGCTCCGGTCCGTCGTTTCCGTCCTGTGCCGGACCGTCAGAAGAAGTTTCCTGCGGGATGTCCTCTTCCGACCCTTCCGCAAACAGATCCATCATCTTCTTTTCTCTGACTGACGCCAGTTCGTCATCCCAGCGCGCATCGAAATCATAGCCGTCGCGCCGGTAATTGGCGAAATACGGGAAAAATCCGCGTGAGATAAAGCCGGCCTTTTTATTGAAAAATTTCCCGTAGGCCACGTTGCCGCGGCGTGCGATGATCTGACGCCACGCCCAGGGATCTGTCCCGGGATCCCCCGACCACCAGGCATCGGGATCCGTCATCTCTTCGACAGAAAAGCCCGGTACTTCTCCCGCAAAAAGCGGGAGAAAACCGAGCTCGATGATTTTGTTCTCCAGTTCTTCCGATGTGCGGATGCAGGAAGGATCAGACGGGCTGATCCCCTGCATCTGCCACTCTCCGTCAGCTGTTATGATCATTATACCTTCGTTCCCGTTTCTTCCATTTATTTATCAGACGTTTTTTATCAGACGTTTTTTATCAGACGTTTTTTATCAGACGTTTTTTGTCAGACGTTTTTCAGACGTATTTTACCAGCCGTAAAATTTCACGCCCTCAATCTCCATGCTCCACTTCGCATAGGAAACGCCGCCGATGCTGTTCCAGAAATCGACCGTACAGAAGCAGACAGCGCCGTTCGTCGGATCCGCGCCCTCCAGCGCATCGATCACAGCCGCCCGGCAGTCCGCGTACATGTCGCGCGGAAACGCGTTGGCTCTGGCTATATCCGCCGGTCCCACGCCGGGAAAAATCGAATCCGGTGCCAGCACCTGGGCTATTGTATTCATATTTTCAAAACCGCCGTCTTTTCTTTCAATCTCATTCATCAGCGCCGCGGCGACGGCAACTTTGGCCGTATGGCTGCCCGCACCGAATTCACGGACCACCATCGCCGTCATCAGGACAATGTCATTCTCCGTGATGCCATCGGCGTCCGTGCGGACGTACTGATCGGTAATGCCATTCTGGGTCGGATAAATAATATCCGTATAGGCAAGCACATCACCGGGATTACCCGCAGCAAGCACGCCGAAATCACCGGCATTCGCACTTTCCTCTGCTGCTGTGCCGTTATCGCCGTCAGTTTTCTCTTTTTCCGCAGTCCCTGCCTTCTCAGAACTGCCGGCCTGACTGTCTGCCGCTGATGTATCTTCTGTCCATCCGCTCCGCTTCAGATTTGCCGCTTCGGACTGATCCGTGGTGTAACAGGTGATGAAGCTGTCCGCCTCACCATCCGCCTGGTTCTTCTCTGCCGGTTCTTCCTTCGTCATGGTATGAACCGCTACCGTCCTGTCAGGGTCCGCATAGAAAGCGACGCCGCAGCCGGACCATCCGTCTGCATCCGCTCTTTCCTTATAATAAGCAGGATCTGTCGTAAAAAGACAGGACTCCGTCTCCTCATTCTTCAGCTCAAGAACCGGAACATCTGACAGCGACGGTACCGTCCAGGCCGTACCCTGATCAACCCATCCGAGGCCGACTTTCTCCCGGCGTTCTGTCAGATCCGCCGTATAGGTATAGGTGTTGTTTTTCCTGCTGTAAAGTTTATATACTTCTGCCGTCTCATCCGACTGCCATCCGGCGCATTCCGTATGCCACTCATCCGCACCGGCGACCGCAATATCTTCATACAGGCGACCTGCATCATCATAGGATCTGAGGCTGCCCGCTTCCGGCATGCCTGACCAGTCCTGCAGATTCACGGTATTGCTGCCGTCCTCATTCAGTGTGATGTCATGAAAGACAACCGGAACATACTTCTCATTTCCGCTGCTGTCCGTCACACGGTAAACAAGGACCACCTGGTTGCCTTCCCCGTTCCTGCCTTCCTCATCGCTGTCACAGGATACCGGCGTCAGAAAATACAGGCCGCAGTATGCTGGGGAACTGCCTTCCTTCACAGCTCCGGAATCCTGCACAGCCTTTCCGGCCTGATCCTGCATGACCTTCATGGTATCTTCCGACAGGTCTGAGGCTTTCGACGCATAATCCGTCAGACCGGAAACGGTGAGTGTTTCGGATGTCACCGACGGCGTTTCAAAAATCATCGCATTGGTCATCAGATGATTTTCTGCTGCTTCCGCCATCTCCTCTGAAAAAGAATACGTCAGCACGACGGTATCGCCGTTCGAGAGATCCCGGGTCTGTGAAAGAGCATACTCAAACACCCCCTGATAATGTCCCGGCACGACCTGCGCCGTACCGCTGCCGTCTGTTCCCTCAAAAGAGACCGTCACACCTTCAAACGGATTATAAGTATTCGCAGCGCTGTCCCCTGTATCAGCAGAGCTCCCCTCCTTCTTCCGGCTTCCGTCTTCCTCCGGATTTCCGGTTTCCTTCAGGTCCGCGTCTTCCTCTGACTTCCCGGTTTCCTTCAGGCCCGTGTCTTCCTCTGACTTCCCGGTTTCCTTCAGATCCGCATTTTTCTTCTGTGTTCCGCCCGTATGCGTCAGATCTGCAGCATCGAAAGTTCCGGTATCCTGTTCTTCGCTCTCAAACTTTTTCCCCAGAATATCTCCGGCTGAATAATGCCAGACATCCGCACGGACATCAGAACACAGAAGGCCGAGCAGACACCCGGCCGTCACAGCGGAGGCCGCGGCTTTCCTGAAAAATCCTGCCGCGGTCTTCATCCCGTATTTATGCTGACTGTTTCTTTCTTTCATCATGATTCATTCCGTTATTTTCGACTGTGAAAAACCGTATCCCGTCTTTCAGAGCCATGTACCTGTATAGAAACCCACATTTTCTATGATAACAGGATTTTTCCGCAGTGCAAGTCAAAAATCACGAAATTGAAACATTTTGTAATATTATCGTAATTTATTCACTGAATCTCAGCGCTTCGATTGGTTTCCTCACCGCCGCCTTGTGCGCCGGATAACTGCCGAACACCACACCGATGATGGCTGAAAAAATCACCGCGATCAGCGCCACTCTGGTGTCGACGGCCAGTGTGATCGTCGTCATGAAGTGCTGAACGATCTTCAGTATCAGCACGGACAGAAGAATACCGAATCCGCACCCGGAAAGACTGATGATCATGGCCTCCAGGAGAAACTGAGCCATGATGCTGCCCTGCGTCGCCCCGATGGCCTTGCGGATACCGATCTCCCTTGTTCTTTCTGTCACGGATACCAGCATGATGTTCATGATGCCGATGCCGCCGACCAGAAGAGAAATCGCCGCGATGCCGCCGAGCATCAGAGAAAGTGTGTTCGTAACTTCTTCCTGAGCCTCCATGATCTCGGACTGTGTCGTTATCGTAAAGGCATCCGAATCATTGTCAAGCCGGGCCATCAGAATACTGTTCACTGCCCTCTCAGCGGCGTCCATGCTGTTTTCGTCTGCGGAAGACACGTAAAACTGCGTGATATCCAGCACATTGTCTTCTGTTCTTGTCATGGTGGAGAATGGGATGAAACCCTCCAGCGTTACCGTTTCCGAGTCCGAATCATCGCTGTCAGAGGAATCCGAGGCAGTCGAACCGGCCGTATTCACGGACATGACCGATCCCGGCGTTGTCGCGCCATCTGCCAGCACACCGACAACTTCAAAGTCTCTGCCGTCAATCGAAATCGTTTCTCCTGCGGCATTCGCGTGGCCGAAATACTCCACCGCCGTGTCCCAGGTAAGAACAATAACGTTCGTGTGATTCTCAATATCGGAGTTTTTCAGGTTCCGCCCGTAAGCGATCTCATCGCCCATGATATTGAAATACCCTCCGACGGTGCCATACAGCGAAAGGCTGTCCTCCGTATAGGATGTGGCGCCCGTCGCACTGGCTCTCGCAATCGGCGCCGCGTCTTCTATGGCATCATCATCAAACATTGTCATAAACTCGGAAATCCTGATCGGCTGATCCTTGTCATCTGTGATCTGCACGCTCATGTAATCGGTGCCCATGTCCGAGATCTGGCTGCTGACTGTATTGGAAGCGCCGTTGCCGATAGAAACAAGGACCACCAGAGCTGTAACGCCGATCATAATGCCCAGCATTGTCAGAAATGTTCGAAGCTTATTCGATATTACGGCGTTCCACGCCATCTTCAGAGTCTGCATGCCGCCTCCACTTCCCGGACCTGTCCGTCCCTGATACTGATTTTGCGTTCCGCCTCGTCCGCAATCTCATCGTTGTGCGTGATCAGAACAATGGTGTTGCCTTCCTCATGAAGCTCATGAAACAGCTTCATAATGTCACCGCTCGTGCCGGTATCCAGATTTCCTGTAGGCTCATCGGCGAGAAAAAGCGACGGCCTCGTCACCAGAGCTCTGGCAATGGCCACTCTCTGCTGCTGGCCGCCGGAAAGCTCGGTCGGTCTGTGATCCATTCTGTGTCCGAGCTGCACCTTCTCCAGCGCCTCTCTGACCCTTTCTTTCCTCTCGGCAGAAGGGACCTTCTGGTAGATCAGAGGAAGTTCCACGTTCTCAGCGGCCGTCAGCTTCGGCAGAAGATTGAAGTTCTGAAAAATAAATCCGATCTTCCGGTTGCGGATTTTTGCAAGCTGATTCTCGGTGTAATCGTCGATGGCCATACCATCCAGTACGTACTCCCCTTCATCGGCAGTATCGAGACAGCCGATGATGTTCATCATGGTAGATTTGCCGCTTCCGGAAGGGCCGACAATACTGACGAACTCCCCTTCGTCAATCTCGAGCGACGCATGATCCAGCGCACGCACCTCTTCGTCACCCATGTGATAGATTTTACTTACATCCTTCAGTTCGATCATGCGTTTCCTGACGGCATGCCGCCGGAAGGCATACCGCCGTTTCCGCTGTCCGATGGCTTATCTCCGCCGCCTGACGGCATCTCGCCGCCGTTACCGCCAGAAGGCATTTCACCTCCCATGCCTGCGGAAGCCGACGTGGTATTTCCTGTCTTTTCATAATAAACCGTGTCGCCGTCCGAAAGCCCGTCCGTAATTTCCACGGTATCTCCGTCGGAAAGGCCGGTTTCTACTTCCGTCTCACCGGAAAGGTTTCCATCTCCGTCGACCGAAGTGTAGACATATGTTTCATTGCCTTTTTCCTGCAGCGCATCCACCGGAAGTGTCACGACATTTTGCTCTCTTCAACCACAATGGTCGCAGATGCGCTCATGCCGATCAGCATGCCGTCCTGTTTCGGCACGGAAATCTCAACCGTATATTTGGCGCTGCCGTTTCCTGATGAGCTTGCCGAATTGCTGACCGATGTCACGGTTCCGTCAAGTGTCACGTCCTCGAGCGCATCCATGGTCACTGTGGCCGTCTGTCCGACCTCCACCGAATTGATGTCAAGCTCATCCACGCTGACGGAGAGCGTCATGGTGTCATCGGACTGCATGGTAAATGCCGTAACCTCCGCGGCATCTGAGGCAGCGGTGCTGTCCGATCCGGAAGAAAAATCGGAGGCTTCATCGGAAGATGAGGTGTCAGATGACACAGCTGCTGATCCTGAGGATCCGGATGAAGCTGACCCGGAAACAGATGATCCGGCTGTAGAAGACATCGAAGCAGAGGATCCGGAGGCTGAGATGCCGGAAGCCGAAGTCTTCCCGGATTCTTCTGCGGAAGATTCTGCTCCGGCAGATCCGGATGCTGAAGTCCCTGAAGACCCTGTCTCAGAGGAACCCGATGCCGCTCCTCCGGCGTCACCTGCGTCTGAAGAAGCTGATGATGAGCTGCCGTTCTGTTTCCCGTTTTCTGATGTTCCAGAAGATGACGTGCCCGATGCCGTCTCCGGCGCCGTAAGAACAAACTGAAGCGTGCCGTCATCCTTCAGCGCCATGCCGGAAATCGTATAGCCGCTGACCGACGTGATGCTGTTCAGGTTCAGGGCGCAGCCTTCCGCAGGCGTCACGGTGACACCGGCCCGATAGGTTTTTCCTGCCTCGAAAGTATCAGATGAACTGAGCGTATTTCCGTCCGAATCGGTCCATACGACAGTGGCAGTCCAGCTGTGGTCTGCCGCTTCCAGCGTCGTCACCGGTTTTTCTCCTGTCTTCGGTGCCGTCAGAACAAACGCAGCGGAACCGTCAGCTGAAGACGATGAGGAAGAAACGGTGAAGGATACTCCGGTACCGGCCGTCACGGCTGTATCTGCAGACCGGACGGTTTCCAGGATATCTGATGAAGCGTCTCCGTCTGTATCCGTCAGCGCGGTCACCGACGTCACCACATTGGCCAGAACAGCCGATACACTGCCGTCATCAGCATAAGATGCTGTGGAAGCTGTACTGCTGCCGGTACTCGAAGTACCCGATGCCGATCCCGCGCTGCTCATCGATGAACCGGAAGAAGCGGACGAGGATCCGGAAGCAGAAACATTGACCGATGCGATTGTACCGTCCGATGTGGCTGTAATTTCATCCGTCTCCGAGATTTTTACCAGCGCCTGCAGCTCCGCTGTCAGCTCCGCTCTTTCCGACATTAGGCCTGCATATTTTTCAGAGTTCTCATCGACGGTGACTGTCATCAGGGTATCGCCTGTATCTACGGTATCGCCTACCGCGACATCAATGTCAGAAACCGTGCCGTCCGTTGCGGTCACCTGAACAATCTGATCCGTGTCGCCGCCGATGGCAATCTCCGCCAGCGCGCCGCTTGCCGTCAGGGTATCTGAGACGGAAGTTCCCTCAGATGCATAGATTGCTGTCACGGTACCGGAAACGCCGGCTGTGACTTCCTCTTCTTCTGTATCATCGGTGATGGCCGCGATCTGCTCATCCACCTCATCGATGGCGTCCTGAACCGAATCCATGGCCGAAAGCACAGAGCTGTGATCCACTCTGGCCAGGACATCTCCTTTGCTCACGGTATCGCCGCTCGCCACCTCAACCTCAGTGATGGTCAGACCGGAAGGAATGGTGACGGCATCGCCGTCAGCACTCTCAAGGGTTCCCGTTCCTGTGATGCTGCTGGATACCGTTCCTGTTGAAGCCGTTGCCTCCTGAACATCCGTCTGCGTACCGTCATCGGCGTGCACCTGCGTCTTCCTGCCATAGGAATAAAAAACACTGCCTGCCACGGCCGCCGCCGTGGCGACGCTGATGCTGACGATAACGCGGCGTCTCTTTTTCTGATTTTTCCTGCCTGAACCGGATGGGGATACCGTATCTTTATTCCTGATCGTGAACTTTTTCATTCCTGTTTCCTCCTGATGATCAACGTCCGGTTCTGTCCGGCCGGTCATTCATGCTTTCCTCTGAAATCATGATCAATCATAGGGAAACTACCTTAACTGAACTTTAAGAAACAGGGTGAACGGATGTGAAAAATCCGTGAAATATTGATAATCTGCTGCATGCGGATAAAATAAGAACTGACGGTGCCGGATCACCGGATGACAGTGATAAATCACACAGGATGACGGATGACCGGCGCATGAAGCAGATCATGTCAGTTCTGATGAAAAGAAAGGACCGGGGAAGTATGAAGGAATGGAAAAAGCCCGGAGAATCAAGGGCAGAGGAAGTAAAGGAAATCAGAGAAGAAATTGATGAAGAGGTAAAAAGCAAGGGCAGATTTGCTGTATTTAAGGAAATCATCCGACGGATTTTTTCCATTCAGGCAGATACCGCCTCACATGAAGAAATCCGGAACCGTATCGTCTCCGGCGGACAGGTGACAGGGACGAATCTGACCATTATGGTCTGCGCCATCCTGATCGCTTCCGTAGGACTGAATACCAATTCGACAGCTGTGATCATCGGCGCCATGCTGATTTCTCCCCTCATGGGCAGCATTCTTGCCATCGGTTACGGCACAGTCTCCGCTGACGCGGATATGGTGGAAAAACACCTGACCGGATTTATTTTTCAGATCCTGTTCAGTCTCATCACTTCCACCATCTACTTTTTCCTGTCACCGCAGAAGGAGGCAACCGACGAGCTGCTTGCCCGGACGACGCCAGGTGTCTTTGACATTATCATTGCCATAGCAGGCGGCGTGGCCGGCATCATCGGCCAGACCAGAGCAGACAAGGCCAACAACATTATCCCGGGCGTGGCGATCGCGACAGCCCTGATGCCGCCGCTGTGCACCTGCGGCTACGCCATTGCCAACGGCAGATGGCGCATGCTCGCCGGGGCTGCCTATCTGTTCCTGATCAACTGCTATTTTATCTATTTTTCTTCCTGCGTTGTCCTCAGCCTCCTGGAAATTCCGAAGGTGAGAACACTGACAGACAGGCAGTGGAAGAAGCTTCGTTTCAAGATGATAAGAAACTCGGTCATCATCGCACTGCCCAGTATTCTTTTTGCCGCTAACTTTATTCATACGCTGAACTGACATGAACTCAGATCATACGCTGAACTGACATGAACTCAGATCCGGCACGGCACGGACATCTCTTCACCGCTGTATACGAATTCCTTCCGGAATAAACCGGCGGCTTCCGCGATGATTTTTCTTCCGGCAAGTCCGCCGGTAAACTGATGCCCGGCACTGCCGAGCGACAGACAGCCGGTCTTCTCGTCAAAGGAAATCTCAATCTGATTGAATTCTCCCTTTTCATAACCGTAGCCATCCCCGGTATCCTCATACCAGAGGAACGAATCATTTCCGTCCCCGCTTTCGTGGCGGGGATAGAGGTGCAGATGAAGCGGCGTCTCCGCCTTTTCATCCGCCCAGAGCAGATTTTCCTCCTCCGGGATGATGCTTCCTTCCCGCACGAACACGGGAATGTGATCTATGGGCGCATCAACGGTAACCTCGCGCCCTCCCTCATAATACGCATGTGTATAAAAATCATACCACCCTGTCGGTCTGCCGCTGCCGTCGCGCGCATCAGGCAGATAAACCGTCCATCGGTGCGGCACGTCCAGTTCGACGCCGCCCGCTTCATAGTACATCGGCTCTGTCACAGGGCAGATCAGAAGACTCCTGCCGAACATATATTCCGTGCCGCAGGAAGCTGCCTTCGGATCGTCCGGGAAATCAAAGAGCAGACTTCGCATCATCGTCTCATTCTGCTGCACCACGGCACCTGCCATCGAATAAATGTAGGGCATCAGGCGATACCTGGTTCTGACTGTTTCTGACAGCGCATCGTAAAACATCGTGCCCTTTTCACCGAAATGCCAGATTTCCCGCGGCGTGTCCGTACCATGGGAGCGGAACATCGGCAGGAAGGAGCCGAACTCGAACCATCGGGTATAAAGCTCCCGGTAGGCGGGATCCTCTCCTGCTTCCTCATAATCTCCGTGCCAGAACCATTTCATCGACGGGTCCGTATCACAGCCGCAGCCCCGGTGCTTCCAGTTTCTGTGCACCACGAAAAACGCGCCGATATCCAGCGTCCAGTAGGGAAGTCCGCTCATGGACATGTTCAGTCCCTCGGCGATCTGTGCCCTCATGACATCCCATCTGGCGGAAATATCACCTGACCAGAGCATCGTGCCGTATTTCTGAATGCCCGCATATCCGGACCTTGTCAGGTTCAGCACACGCTTATCCGGTGCGGCCTTCCGCTGATTTTCAAAAATCCCCTTCGCATGTGCTGCGGCATACAGATTCGCTCTGTCGGCGCCGAGGAATTTTTTGTGTTCCTCCCCGACGAGCCTGAACCTCTCCCAGGGCTCCCGTCTGTGTTCACCGTTCCAGTCCGGTCCGGAAAAAGGCTCTGTCGAATCACACCACCAGGCATCAAAGCCGCCGGAGAAAAGCTCCCTCTCACACTGTTTCCAGTAAATATCCCGCGCCTTTTCGCTGAAAGCGTCATACGTTGCGAGGTCGTTGAGCAGAAAACCGTTCTGTTCCATCTCCTCATAGTCTCTGGTGCCGGCATTCATATTCGGCCAGACAGAGACCATCGCGTGCACGTGAAGGTCATGGAGACGGTCCGTCGCACGCCGGATATCCGGATAGCGCTTTTTGTCGAGGATTTTGCAGCCCCAGTCATCATCCGGCCAGGTCTTCCAGTCCTGAACCACGCAGTCCAGGCCGATGCCGAGATTTCTGTACCTCTGAGCTGTTTCGACCAGTTCTTCCTGCGTGTCATACCTCTCCTTTGACTGAACATAGCCGAAAGCCCACTTCGGGAGCATCGCGCAGCGGCCGGTAAGCTTGCGGAAACAGTCGATCAGGCCGTCCGCCGAGTCGTCGGCGCAGAAATAATAATCCAGCTGTTCCACAGAGTCACACCAGAGATAGG
Source organism: uncultured Eubacteriales bacterium (assembly GCA_900319355.1). Classification (GTDB taxonomy): domain Bacteria; phylum Bacillota; class Clostridia; order Lachnospirales; family Lachnospiraceae; genus Bilifractor. The sequence continues at coordinate 31,882 of ONOC01000018.1, forward strand.
TGCCCCTCTCATCATCATTCCAGGTCATCAGGGAACCGCAGTCCACCAGAACCGCATAGCCCTGATCGGACATGAGGAACGGAACCGGAATCCTCATGTTGTGCTGGTAGAGATACTGCACATGACCCCGGTAATCGTAGATGCCCTCTTCTCCCTGTCCGAGACCGTGGATTTTTTCCTCCGGCCGGAGACGGAAGGAAAGCTTCGCATGATAAGCGGTGTGATCCTGCACGGGTTTCAGATTTTCCACAAAATTCCGCTCACCGTCTACCGTCTTCACACGGCAGATCACAGGCTTTTCATCACCTGTGGTCCATACCACATACGGGGTTTCCGTGAGTTCTTTTTCTCCCTCTTCCAGAAGAATCTCGCCGTTTTCCCGTTTTGTCCAGACGAAACGACCGTCCTCGCGGTCGATCCAGAGTGTCAGCTTCTCCGTGGAGATCTCCAGTCCGTTCTCCAGTTCCTCCACGGAAAGCGGCACCGACATACGGTTCACGCCGATCGGCGAGACATCAGAATCCTCTTCTCTTCTGGTGTACACACACCGGATGATCCCATCCCCGATGCCGCAGATTCTGAAACTTCCCTCATCCGTCGAAATCCGGACGCTTCTTCTGTCTTCTGCTGTCTGATAATCACAGATCTTCATCGTTTCTCCTCAGTCTTATTCCTTTACAGCGCCCGAAGTTGTACCGCTTACGAGATACTTCTGACCAGCCGCATAGATGATCAGAACCGGGATGACGGTCAGTACAATATCCGCAAAAATCATGTTCCAGTAACTGGTGTTTCTTCCGAAGAACTGGTAAACGGACATCGTGACCGGGAAAAGCTCACTCTTCGTGGACAGATACAGCGGTGTCATAAAGTCGTTCCATGAGCCCATGAATTCCAGAATAAAGCAGGTCACCAGCGTCGGCTTCATCATCGGAGCAATGACCATAAAGAACATCTTCACAGGGTTGGCGCCGTCAAGAATCGCCGCCTCGTCCATTGATTTCGGCACGGTTTCCACAAAACTGTAGATCGTAAAAATACAGAACGGAATCATCATGGCAGAATAAACAACAATGATGCCGAGCCTCGTATTGGTCAGATGGAACCACTGGAACACACGCACCAGGGTGACATAGTTCACCGGGAAAAACAGGCCGCAGATAATGAAATAATAGATAAAGTTATTCAGCTTCGTCCTGTTCCTCGAAAGAACAAAGGCTGCCATGGCACAGCAGGTCACACCGATGATCGTGGCCACGCCCGCATACAGGAGCGAATTCAGCAGTCCGCGGATCAGGTTGCCCTTCTGAATGACATCAAGGTAAGTCGAAAACTCCCAGACTTTCGGGAAGCTCAGGTTCATTCTGGCCGCTTCCGATCTGGATTTGAAGGAGTTGATCACGACCATGTAGCAGGGAACAAGAACGCAGAGTGCAAGAATGATACAGACGATCTGCTTGATCACAGACGAAATCACTTTTTTCTTCATCGCTTATGCCTCCCTGTTCTTCGCGCTCATACCTTTGACGATAAAAATCCCGACGATCGCCGTCACAATCAGCAGTACCGTGGAAAGAGCCGTCGATACGCCGTACTTTCCGGAACCGTACAGCTGATATACGTAGGTCGTGATAACCTCGGTCGCATGACCGGGTCCGCCGTTGGTCAGAACATAGATGATATCGAATACCTTCAGTCCGTAGGTAACACCGAAAACGAGATTGATCATGATCGCACCGCGCATCATCGGCAGGGTGACATACCAGAGCCTCTGCCAGAAGTTCGCGCCGTCGATTCTGGCCGCCTCATAGTAATCACGCGGAATGGCATTCAGTCCGGCGATAAAAATCGTCATGACATAACCGATACCTCTCCAGGCATCCACCATGTAGATGGACTTCCATACCACATGCAGATCCGACAGCCACTTCTGCTTCGCCCAGCTCATATGAAGGAACTCGAATGTGTTGTTGAGAATACCGTTGCTGTAGTTCAGCACTGAGGTAAAAATCAGACCGATGACCACAAACGGAAGAATGGACGGAAGGTAGAATACCGTACGGTAGAAATTCTTTCCGCGCACGCCTTCCTGCAGAAGGATGGCGAGGAAAAGGGCCGGGATGATTTTGACCAGATTGGATATAACGGTGAATTTCAGCGTATTCAGAATACCTGCAGCGTACTGATTTTTCCCGCTGAAAATCTCGGCATAATTCTGGAATCCCACGAAATGAAGACCGTTCTTCGGGGTCATTCTGCTCCAATCGGTAAAGGAGTAAAAAACACCGAGGATGGAAGGAAGCAGAAAGAATAGAGCATACAGAATCAGCGGGATAGCGACAAACCACCACGGATATATTTTCTTTTTATTCATATTTCCTCCTGAATCGCAAGGCAGAACCTCTGAACGGCCGCCCGCAGGCTTAATAATAGCCGGGTAAGTCTTGAGCCGCAGCTTGATCAGCAGCTTTTTGCCTACCCGGCTTACTTCTCACAGATTTCTTATCGGTTTCTGTACATCTTCCTCAGATGTATTCAGAACTTATTTCCAGTTCGGATCTCCTGCCGTTTCTGCTGCTTCAGCACGGTTGGCATCCATGTTCTTCAGCACATCGTTTGCTTCCATGGAACCCTGGCAGTAGGAAATCAGATCTTCGCCGAACTGCATCCAGTAGTCGTTGGTATACTTTGTACCGGTCTGAAGCACCGGAACGTCCATCTTGTCCGGATCAACGGTCTTCATGAACTCTTCCTCTTCAGGCAGCCAGTGCTGATCAATATCAACGTTCACATCCAGGTTGGTGTATGCCGGTGAGTTGTCGAGGATCTCCTGCAGGCTTTCCGGTGTGCATACGAACTGGAAGAATGCCTTTACGAGATCAGGATCCTGTGCATTCTTGTAACCGAACATGGTCGGGCCGGCCGGGTTGGTCGGATACCAGGTGTTGTCTCCGAGCGGGATAAGGAACAGTCCGAACTCATCCTTGGTATCGGTCTCATCCTGAATCTGTTTAATGAACGAAGAGTTTGCCATAGCCATTGCGCAGGTGCGGTCGCCGAACTCATTGACCATGTTGCTGGAGTCTGTTCCGATCCAGTCTTCTCCGAAATATCCGGCATCGGAAAGCTCCTTGAACTGACCGAGAACCTCAAGCATCTTCTTGTTATCTGCGAAGGTTGCCTTGTTGTTGTTCAGATCATCATAGAGTGTCGGGTTGTCTTCTGTATAAACGCCGCCGATCTGGAAGAATGCCAGCTGATGCTGCCATCCGTCGGCACCGGGCATGAACCACGGGGTGATGCCTGCATCTGCGATTGTCTTGCAGTCTGCTTTCAGATCATCATATGTCGTCGGTACCTGGTCGATGCCAAGCTCTTTGAACAGTGTCTTGTTGTAAACCATGACATACTCAGGTGAGTTGTGCCAGATCTGCAGGCCGTACAGCTTGTCATTGTAAATGCAGGAAGACTGACGGGTCTCCGGCATGACGTTCTGCCAGTCAGCGCCGGTAAAATCAATGCAGTAGTTCTCCGGATCTACGATCTGAGACTCAATAGCGAAAGGATTCGACTGAATCCAGAAGATATCCGGGCACTGTCCGTTGGAAAGATCCGACTGAAGGACATCGCTGTACTGGTCAGCAGGGATTGTCTGAAGATCAACGGTCACACCGTACTCATCCTCGAATCTCTGAATCGTTGCATCGTAACGGTTGTCCATCCATCCTGCCGAAACAAGGATGCTCAGCGTCTCGCCGTCGAACTGTCCGTCATTTTTCACGGCTTCAACGACAACATTATCCGAATCGCCGGATGCCGAAGTCGACGCGGTTTCCGAAGATGCCTCGACAGCTTCGGATGAACTGCTCTCTTCAGCCGCGCTCGAGGATGTACTTTCCTCTGATGCGGATTCCGATGCTGCGGATGATGCAGATGAAGCGGCAGATGATGCAGCTTCAGCGGATGATGACGAAGCGCTGCTTCCGCAGCCTGCCATCAGCGAAACAGCCATGGCTCCGCAGAGAATTGCAGACAGTGTTTTCTTTTTCATTGTTTTCTCCTCCCATTACTTACATGTACTGCCGGTATTCCCGGTACCGGCAGCTGGCCCCTTAACCTTCTCCTGATTTATTAACGGGCCGTCATTATTGTTGATGTTTTTCATTTTATCAGTTTAATCTGCACAATCCATGTCATATCCGGTTCTGTTTTTTGTACTTTTTTATCATTTTCTGATCAGCTCACAGGAAAATGAATGGTATTTTACTGTTTGAATGCACAATGTTCCGTAAGAAAGCAAAGAGGAGCGGCACCGCCATGTCATGCGGTACTGCTCCTCTTCCCGGGGTTTATTTTATTCTTTATTCCATGCCGTTTTTGTTCTCTGTTCCCCTTATGTTCTCTGCCTTCGTTTCCGGAAGGTTCCTCCGGCTCAGATGGCATCTTCCGGCAGTTTCTCCTCAGGCAGAAGTATGATTTTCTCCCCCGCGAAGGTATCTGTTTCTGCCCCGGCACCGGTAACGATTTCCTCTCTCCCGGTCTGGCTGTGGATCAGCCTCATGGGATAATCCCGGCCCCCTTCCCGTCCGTACCAGGGATTGGAAACCCTGAGACGGCTGCCCTGAAGGCTCAGGATCTCAGCACGGACGGTTTTCCCTCCGGAGAGCACAGCGCTCACACGGAAGGCGCCGCGGGCATACAGTCCCCGGAAAGCCGCCTCCGGCTGACCTGACGGCCAGGCAGGAAAAATCCTGATCACGCCCTCATAGCTCTGCAGCATCATTTCCTGAAGCATCGCGGGAATGATGTTCAGATTTTCTATGCCGTGAGGATTGCCCCGGTAATATCCGTTCGGAAGTCCCAGGTACCGGATCCGGTCGGTCGCTTCCTCCCAGATGAGATCGGGATCCACGCCGGCTCTGACAGCCGCAGGGAAGAACAGGCAGCTGAGATTCGTTGAATTCCAGGCGCCGTCCCTTTCCAGGAACTCCTCCGCCTTCTGCTCAGGCGTCAGATGCTTTTCCGCTTCGATCAGGGATTCATACGTATAGTCTGACCTGTCAGATGGATGATCCGGATGCCGCAGTCTGCGCCCGTACTTCAGCATGGCATTCGCATGCTCCATCTCCGAATGAATCTTTACCGTATTGCGCGCTGTCTCCAGCTCCTCCGCGGGAGAAGACAGGCCGATGGCGCCGCCCGGATATATCTGCATGATATTCCCGGGAAAATGAAGTGACCATCTGCCTCCTTTTCCCTCGTCGTAGAAAACCTTCTTATGCAGATCCTCTTCCGGTATCAGCCGCTTCAGATCCGCGTCACCCTCGTCCCAGAGCGTCGGGTTGCTGCTGATCTCTCCGATCGTCCCGACAGGATAAGGTGCGATATGCGCCGAGATCTCCTGCCAGGTTTCCCGGCGGTTCTCATCGGTGTCAAGCTGACGGCTGATTTCCGGCAGCATGCCGAAAAAGACACGGAGATATCCCAGTGTATTGACCGGATCCTCCGGCTGCCCGTTCTGTTCGATATCCCGGGTGATGCGCTCATGCATGCCGTCTCCCACCACATGATATCCGTCTTCGCGCTTCACGAGCTCCTTCTCCCAGAAATCCGCGATACTGATAAGGAAGGGATAGATTTTTTCCGCATAAGCGGCATCATACGTCAGATACCAGCGAATCAGCATATTCAGTGCTCCGTGCACAGCCTGAGACTTCATATGAAGCAGCAGCGCTTCGCTGACCATGCCCTGCGGGCCGAGTCCCAGCGGATAGTATGCGCCCTCATGGCCGAGAAGCCGCCGGCTCATCTCCCGCGTCAGATCCAGCATCGCAAGATAAGGCGCGTCGTGCGGATCCGACTCCCGGAAATGGCCCGATACCGGCAGCGACAGGTACGGTGTCTGATGATTGTAGTTAATTTTGTAATTGCCGTTCCATGCCATCCGGTCAAAGGTGGCGGTGCCCAGGATATCCGGCGGAAAATCCGGGTCGCCGGAGACACTCGCCAGCATATAATGCGACAGATAATATCGCTGTCCGATCAGCGGATCCTCCGTTCTGATTTCAGAAATCGCCCAGAAGCGCTTCCAGTGTGCGAGATGACGCCGCCGGATCTCCGCAAGGTCCTTCCTCGTGATCCAGCGCGCCCTCGACCGCGCATACTCATAAGGGCGGGAAACCCGGTGCCAGGACCGGAGAGCCAGAACAAAAAAAGCTTCCTTTCCGGCAGACAGCTGCACGGTTTCAGGTGTATAGCTGTGTTCACCGGATATCCTGTTTCTCTCATCGGGTTCACCCTCTGCCGGAACAAAGCAGGCGGCAAAGCCGTCCCTCACCGGCCGGTCCGTGTGATCCGAAAATTCCCGGTAGCCGCTGATCACGCCATCCCGGTACTGTTTTACCTGAACGGGACGTCCGCCGACCAGTCCCACATACATGCCGTTCAGAGGCTCATCAGCCGGGCCGCCGTCCGCACTTTCCGTCCTGCAGCTGCTCTTCCCGCAGTCACCGTCTTTCTCGCTGCAGGTGCCGATGCCGCAGTCCTCGCCGCTTCCTTCCCAGTCGACGCCCACGCTGCATCCCTTTCCGGTCTCATCCGGAAACCGGAATTCAAAATTCAGCGCCATATCCTTCGTACTGAGGAAGCGGAGCACCAGCAGATCCTCCTCCGCCGCCACATAAGCGTCAAGGGTAAGCAGGGATCCGTCATCTTTCCTGAAGGATGCCGTCGTCGTCGCCGTGTAAAAATCCTGCACCACATGATACGCCGCGTCAGCCAGCGCCGGGATGTCAAAGACAATTCTCCCGACCGGTTTCGGCGAACCCGTGCACACGGCCGGGTCCCTTTTCGCCACCGCATTATCGTGGAAAAACTCCCAGTTCGCTGCGCTCTGCATCTCCCAGAAATCATTGGTCGTCACCCAGAACTGCGGATATTCACAGGGGCCTGCAAAGGTCGATGTCATAAATCCGTTGCCCAGCACAGGTGCGTCCGTTCTCGTTCCCGCATACTGCCAGATCTTCCATCTGCCGTTTCCGGAGACATCCGTGTTGCCGGCAGGCACAGCCTCCGGCGGTGCCGTGAACACCGCCTGATATTTTTTCACCTCTGGTTCGGGCATACCGCCGGAACCTTCTGTTTTCTGTCTCTTCATCTTTCTTACCCGGCGGTATCCGGTCCGCCATACTTTTTCCACTGTCTGTAAAAGTTCGACATGTTATGGAATCCGCACGCGCCTGCAATTTCGGTCATGCTCATGTCCGTCGAATCGGACAGCTCACGTGCCCGGCGGATTCTCAGCTCCGAGACGTACTGACTGAAACTCTTTCCCATCGTTTTCCTGAAGCAGGTGCTGAAATAGTTGGGGCTCATGCACGCACGGTCAGCCGCTTCTTCCAGCGTCACATTGCCTGTATATCCCGCATGCAGATAGTAGATGGCCGGTTCAAGTTTTTTGTACAGACGGACGGGCACCCGGTGATACGCGTCTCTCTCCTCTGCCGGAATGGCCTCCGTGCGGAACGCATAATGGCGCACCAGTGTGGCAAGAATTCTCATCACCAGCGCTTTCGTCATCAGCCGGTAGCCCGGCTCCCTGAGATTAAACTCCCGGAGCGTTTCCTTCATCAGATTATGAATGGTGGAGGCACACTTTGCCGAGGCATCGATCCGGTTGCTGAATCCGGCCTCTCTCGCGACAAAAGGCTTGAGATATTCTTCATCCGTTGATTCCGCAGGAGAAGCGATCAGTTCCTCCGAAAAAGTCATGACGAGCAGATCCATTCTGCCTTCTCCGACCTTCCACCCGTGAATTTCCGTTCCGTTAAAAATAATGAGTTCGCCCGCCTTCATCTGGTAGCTGACCCCATTGACATAATAACTGCCCGAACCGTATTCTACGCATGTAATCTCAAGAAAAGGATGCCAGTGAAAGACCGGCTCCTCTCCCTCCTCACCGTAAAAGGTCTGGCAGCTGATATTCAGCGGAAATTCCGGATCCAGTTTAGCCTTGTCCTGAACAGCATCCATCGCACCGGTTCCTTTCAGTCTCCGTTCTCATTCTGCCTGAGCATTTGCTCCACGCGTCTCACTTCATCCGTATGTTCCCCGTGGACGGCCATACGGAAAAAATCATTGCCCCGCACACCTTTCAGCATGTAATAATCCGACTCGATCTTGAAGAAGGGCTGCTTCAGCTGCGGCAGGTACAGAAATGAACCGCCGACCTGACGGAGACTTCTGATAAAATCATCATCCATCCCCTCCGAAAGGATCAGGTCGAAGGCGTACCAGCCGGATTCAGCGCAGCGCTCTCTCGATTCTTCTGTTCTGAGATATCTGATACTCATAAATGACACCATCTTTTGCTGGCGGGATGTACCTTCTTCCCTCAGCTCATGATTTCACGCATTGCCTCCTCAAACGACAGGATATCCTCCTCTGTCGTAAAAGGTGAAACACTGATGCGGACCGTTCCCCCGGGATCCGATCCTATAAAACGATGGATCAGCGGCGCACAGTGCAGTCCCGTCCTCGTCACGATCCCATAAGAATTCTGAAGGATATAGGAAAGGTCCGAGGGTGAGAACCGGTCTGCGCGGAAGCTGAGAACCGGGCCGTGATTTTTTGCATCAGCGCCGAACACCGTGATGCCCGGAAGATTCTCCAGAAAGTCGATCAGCGCCGTCATTTTCGCATGTTCCTCTCCGGCGATTTTTTCCACGCTCTTTTCCAGGATCCAGCGCACGCCGGCCAGCAGCGCAGCCGCGCCCGGCCCGTTCTGCGTACCTGTCTCATACTCAATATCTGCAGGATCCTGAAAATCATACGTGATCTGACGGCTGTTCCTGCCGGTGCCTCCGAACCTGACCGGTGCCAGGTGCAGTCTCGCCCCTGCATAAAAACCGCCGGTTCCCTGAACCCCGAGCAGACTCTTGTGGCCTGTGAATACCAGCCCGTCGACGCCCCATCCGTCGATATCGACCGGAAGGCACCCGGCACTCTGGGACGTGTCAAGAAGAAAAATCAGCCCGTGGCGCCTCGCGATCTCCCCGACCGCCTTTGCGTTCTGCACGGCACCCGTGACATTGGAGCAGTGATTCAGAAGGATCACCTTCGTGCCGGCGCGCAGTGATTTTTCCATAAGGTCAGGATCCACGATGCCGTGACGGTCGCAGGGTACGACCACCGGCCCCGGATCGACGGCAATGCCGGGAATATTATAAAGCGGCCGAAGCACGCTGTTGTGCTCGGTCGCCGTAATGCAGTATTCATCCGCCGGTATGCCGAGTCCTCTGATCAGATAGTTCAGAGAATCGGTTGCTCCGGAGGTCATGACAAACCTCGCGGGATCGGACGTATGAAACAGCGCCGCCAGTTCTTTCTTCAGTTCCGCAAATACGTCGATACTGCTCCCGGTGCCCCGGAACTGCCCCTGGGGCAGTCCGGCGGCAGCGTCGTTCAGCGCCTTCAGGACGCAGTCCGGCTTCGGCCATGTCGTGGCCGCATTATTCAGATATACCAAGAGATCATCCCTCGACAACGGTAAAATTCATTATCTCCGAAAGTTCCTTAATCTGCTTCGAATAATCGCCGAAGATCAGCACCTGATGATGACCGAAGCCGGCCAGCGTGTGCATGAAATGTCTCGCATCATCCATCTGGATGTAATAATAAGGGCTGCAGTATACATCATCATATTCTGTCTTCAGTACATTGCCGACTTTGACGCACATTTTGTCGCCGGCCGGATTGAAGCGGCCGAGCGTCACTTCGTTCTTCTCGTTCTGCGCAAAATCGACCTGAAGCTTTCCGCCGAAGCCCTGACCTGTAAATGCCCACAGCTTGTAGTTCATCGGCTTTGTGCCGTAGCCGTTCATGCAGAGCGCCGGAACCGCATGATGAAGACGGATCATCTCATCTGTCTCCATGTTCGGGTTGCCCATGAATGCCGGACGGTTCGCGATATACTGCATCACGCACATGGCCATCAGCGCATTCAGATCCTCTTCACAGCCGCTCGGAATACCATCATCCTTCATCAGTGAATGGCACATGCAGGGCGTGAACTTTCTGTTCTGCGGAATCTCGGAGGTGCAGAGCTCATGGCATGCCGTTGAGAAGGCGTTGCAGCCGTATACCTCCATCATCTTTCTTGCCGCAAGATAATATTTCACATCGTTGATGAACCAGTCGGTATTTACCTTGGTGTCGGACGAACCTTTTATGATGCGGTCTGCGATCGGACGCGCCTCCTCATCCGTGATCTGATCCATATAAGGGAAGATATCGCGGAACGGAAGTTTGATCACCTCAAGTCCGTAACGGGTTCTGAGAATCTCCGGATCACGGATCAGGCTCTGGATGCCGAAGGTCGGCTGACTGCCTGCGGTGAGAACCAGCGCACGCGTGTTGCGGATGGCCTTTCTTACCCAGAGCAGATGAGCGATCTCATTCAGATCCTTCAGGTCCATGCAGACATAGGCTTCAACACCGATGTTGCGGCAGTATGCGGCAAAATCAATGCCCTCGTTGCCGTTCTGCAGGATCACAACCGGCTTTCTGTAGCGCTCAAGCTTCGGAATACGCCAGTTCATGCAGAGGAAGAAATCCACCTTGTCGACATCTTCATCAATCTGGCTCCAGACACTGTCCGGAACAACAAATTTTTCATTGTATCTGGCATCTACTGCCGGAAGAAAATCGATCTCATCGGTCGCACCCTTCAGCAGTTCCACGGCATCCTTATATGCCTGATCTGCTGCTCTGCTCTCGGCTTCGGGCGTCATATCCTCTTTATGTCCCGCCCTGCAGGGACCTTCCCAGAAATGAGAATGCGTAAGACAGCCGATAATCGGACGTACCACCAGTTTCGTTTCCATTGCCTTCTTCATGATAAAACCCTCCACAAATAACTGTTTTCTGATCAGTTTTCAGATATTTCAGATTTTATCAGAACGGCTCCGGCTCTTCCTCCCATTACTTACGGATTGTGTATACTATTTTCCGAAACTGCCGGTTCACCTTCCCGGTATTTCTGGGGACTTACGCCCACATACTTTTTAAAAATCCTGGAAAAATACGCCTGATCCGGATAGCCGACAGCTTCACCCACCTGGCGGATGCTGAAGGTATTCTGTTCCAGCATCTGCCTTGCTCTGTTGATTCTCAGATGAATCAGATACTGGCTCGGTGACTGCCCGTAGCGCGCCTGGTACATCTTCACCAGATAGCCCGGGCTGTAGCTGAATTCACCCGCCACAAGATTCAGATTGACATCTTCCTGATAATGACTGGTGATGTAATCATGCACCATCTCTGCGGTGTGTTCCGGGGTCATCTCGCAGGCAGCCTCACGGAATGATTCCCCGATCTTCTGCTTCTCTGCCGCATAGCGGGCGCGGATTCTGTCCAGCACTTCCTTCAGCTGACCGGTATCCACCGGTTTCAGCAGATAATCATCAACCCTGAGGCGTATCGCTCTCTGTGCATACTCAAATTCCGAATAACCGCTGACAATGACACAGGACAGCTCCGGATGGGTTTCACGGGCCTTTTCGATCAGCTCAAGGCCGTCCATCACCGGCATCCTGATATCCGTGATCAGAAGAAAAGGATTGTACTGTTCGATCAGCTCCAGCGCCTGTATGCCCGTCTGCGTCTGTCCGATCACATGAAATCCCGAGTCCAGCTTCTCTATTTTCTTTACAAGGCTCTTCTGCAGAAGAATCTCATCTTCTGCCACCACAACTGTGTATTCCATCTCTTTTCCGTTCCATACTTCCGCAGATTTCTGATTTTTTTACAGGCCATTCTCTGCAGACTGCTCCGTTTTCAGCCCGTCTGCCCCATCTGTATCCTTTTCTCCGGGATCTGTTTTCCTGCCGATCCTGACATACGCATGGTGGCCTTCTTCTGTATTGCCGATCTCAAACAGACTGCCTTTTCTGCAGTACATGGTCCATCTCAGATATACGTTGACCAGTCCGAGTCCTCCGATCTTCAGGTTGTCCAGAAGGGTCCTGTCATTGATATCCGCCGAGGCGATTTTTGCCCTGATTTCCTTCAGTCTGTCATCAGGGAAACCATTGCCGGAATCAACCACCTCGATCATCCATCCGTCTGCGTCAGACCGGCTTCTGATCGTGATCTTCCACGGCGGCAGACAGTCCGTCCCGTATTTCACGGCATTCTCAACAACCGGCTGAATGATCAGCTTCGGAATCTGCTCTTCGTACAGTTTCTCATCGATGTCAATCGAATAATCAAGGCTGTCCTGATAGCGGATCTTCATGCAGTACATGTATTTCCTGATATATTCAATCTCCTCCCGGAGCGGGACTATGGCCTCCGTTCCGTTCGTGATATAGCGCATGATATCCGAGAGGCTGCGGCACATCCGCACCGCCTCGTCCGTCATCCCGTCTTCCGCGAGAATACTGATGCAGGACAGCGAATTATAATAAAAATGAGGGTTCATCTGCGCCTGCAGTGCATAAGCCCTGGCTCTCGTCTCCAGCTGCCGGCTTGCCTCCAGCTCCTTCAGCGACGCCTGAAGCGAGCGGTTCATCTTCTCAAATTCGGCATAGAGCTCATCCAGCTCTTCGTAGGGTGTCCGGTAATCCGCTGTTTTTTCCTTCCCGAGGGTGGACAGATTCAGACGCTGAACAATATGCTTCAGATGCTTGATCGGGCGGATCATGCTCCGGGCGAGACGCTTCGACATCAGAATCGTCGCCACAAGTGCCGCGCCCACCATGGCGAGAAGCGTCGCAGAAAAAAGGCGCAGTGGCTTCAGGATCACACTGTTCTTCTGTACCGTCAGAAACGTCCAGCCGCTGTCCCTTCCCTCAGAACAGGTGAACGTATACTTTTCTCCTGACGACGGCATACGGAATTCCCCCGAATCTCCTTTCTTTTCACGGTAGAGCTTAAAAAACTCACGGCAGTCCGCCGCCATGTCATCACCGGCATCATACGGATAGATCAGATTGCCGTCTTCGTCAAAGACGCAGGTGACAGGATCTGCTTCTTTATTTTCAGAGGCATTCAGACTCTGAAACAGGATGCGGCACCGTCTCACGGTCTCGATCACCCCGACGCACCTGCCGTTCCTGTTCACCGCGGCACGGTATACCGACACATACCAGTCCGCCTTGCCGCCGCTGAGCGAATAGCGTCTCGTGAGATACGGTCTGCCCACGAGCTTGGCGCCTCTCGCTGCGATAGCCTGCTGAAACCACACCGAGTAATTCGGATCGATGGAAATGTTCTTCGTAATGGTACCGAACTCCGCGCCGTAGCCGTCCAGCGCGTAGATATTGATCTGATCGGCTTTCATGCTCGTTCCGTTCAGCGCAATGATGGAGCCGGACAGATCCTCGTTATTCTTGAGAACCAGGTCGCTGCTGTCCTCAAAAAAGTTTGTCTTGATATTGTAATAGTTGATGCCCGCAGAGGTATCATCCAGCCGGCTGATCCCGTCCTCCACATCCTGCTGCATCGCCTCATTGACGGCAGCAAGCGCGGTCTTCTCTCTCGATATCAGAATCCTGTCGATATACTGATAGAAAAAAATCGCAAAAAACGCAAGAATCGAGATCGGAAGAATCAGAAAATACAGGTACAGTTTCTGCTGGAGCTTCTGCGGTTTTTTGACCGCTGTCTTCATTTCCTGTCCGAAAGAATTTCCTTTCTCCTCCTGTCTCAGAAAATATCCAGTTCGACCGGACAGTGATCCGACCCCATGATCTCCTGATGAATGGAGGCCCCGTCGATCTGATCCTTCAGGCTTTCGGAAATCACAAAGTAGTCGATGCGCCATCCGGCGTTATGCTCCCTTGCCCTGAACCGGTAGCTCCACCAGCTGTATTCATCCCTGGCATCCGGATGAAGATAACGGAAGGTATCAATATATCCCGCGTTGAGAAGTCTCGTGAACTTTTCTCTCTCCTCGTCCGTAAAGCCGGCATTCCTGTGGTTTGACTCCGGATGACGGATATCGATCTCCTCATGAGCCACATTCAGATCGCCGCAGTAGATCACAGGCTTTTTCTTATTCAGTCCGCTGATATAATCAAGCCACGCGTCCTCCCATGCCATCCTGTAGGGAAGTCTCTTCAGCTCTCCCTGTGAGTTCGGTACATAGACAGTCAGAAAGTAGTAATCGGGAAATTCGGCCGTGATCACCCTTCCCTCGCTGTCGTGCTCCGGTATCCCCATGCCGCAGGTGACACGGAGCGGCTCCTTCTTCGTAAAAAGCGCCGTCCCGGAATAGCCCTTCCTTTCCGCATAATTCCAGTACTGATGATATCCCGGCAGCTCCAGTTCCACCTGTCCCGCCTGGCACTTCGTCTCCTGAAGACAGAAAATGTCCGCATCCAGCTGCTCAAAGGTCTCCATGAAATTCTTTTTCATTACGGCGCGCACGCCGTTCACATTCCATGATATAAATTTTTCTGCCATACAGATCCTCCGTGGAAATCAGGGTGAAATTCCCGCTGTTCCGTTACTGCAGCTGTTCCGTTACTGCAGCTTCTCCGTTACTGCAGTTGCTCCGTTACTGCAGCAGTTCCCTTACTGCGACCGATGCTGCGATGAGTCCCGCCACGGAAGGAACAAAAGCCACAGACCCGGGCGGAAGCCTCTTTCTTCCCTTCCCGTCTGCTTCCCGGGATGCCGTCTCCTGACTCTCCCGGTTCTCTTCCGCCTGCACTTCTCTGAAAGGTCTGACAGGCGGCTCAGTGGAGCAGACAACCTTCAGGTCCGTGATGCCCCTTTTTCTCAGCTCGCGCCTCATCACCCTCGCCAGCGGATCATTTTTCGTCTCGAACAGATCACACACCTCAAGCTTCGTCGGATCCGTGCGGTTGCCGCAGCCCATGCAGGAAATAACGGGCACGCCCGCCTTCTTCGCCGCTTCAATGATGGCGATTTTTCCGGTGACCGTATCTATGGCATCTATCACATAATCAAAAGCGGAAAAATCCGTCTCCTCCGCCTCCGGTGTACCCGGAAGGAAGAAGATCCTGTGCCGGTTCACCGTAATCTCCGGATCTATGTCCTGAATCCGGCGCATCGCCGCATCCACCTTATACTCTCCGATGCTGCTCCGCAGAGCGATAATCTGCCTGTTCAGATTCGAAACCGCAACCCTGTCGTGATCAAACAGGTCGAGTGTGCCGATGCCGCTTCTGGCAAGCGCCTCCATGGCGTTGCCGCCGACGCCGCCGATCCCGAACACGGCGACTCTTTTCGACCGCAGCCGCGCCAGCGCATCCTTTCCGAAAATCAGCGCCAGGCGCTCATACTGATCTGCAAAATCATCCTGCATATGTCTCATCTGCCCTTCTGTCTCCGCCATCCGGATGTTTCGCTCCGGCCGGACGCTCTCAGTCCTTCGGTTTCTGGAAGAATTTTCCCTTGACCTCTGTGGTACGGATGGAGTTGATAAACGCCGCCGGATCCGTCTCTCTCACCTTTCTGATCACCTGACCTGCCTGCTGTCCGGACACCACCGAGTAGACCAGATCTTTTGGTGCATGTTCATAAGAACCCTCTCCGTGAAAGATGGTGGCGCCATGATCCGTCAGACTGTAAATCTCCTCACAGACTCTGTCCGCCTGCGTCGTCACAATAAAAAGCGTCTGCTGCTGATAATCGCGGTACAGGATGTGAATCACCTGTGTCGAACAGAACTGATATACGATGGAATACAGTGCGCTGTCCCAGCCGAACAGGAAACCTGCGATCACGAGCAGCACCACATTATAGGCCAGTATATAATCAAAAGAATCAACACCCTTTTTCTGCGACAGATAAATGCCGAAAAAATCAGTCCCGCCGCTCGTTGTATCCGCTCTCAGGCACATGGCTATGCTGAGGCCGCCGATCAGACCGCCGAAAAGAGCGATCAGCAGCGTATCGTATGTGATCGGCATCTCGGGAATCATATCCGTGAAAATACTGGTCAGTACGATCGTCAGGAGCGAAAAGCCCGTGAATTTCTTCCCGATATAACGGAATCCGATGTATACCGGAAAAATATTCAGTGCGATATTCAGCACGGAAAACGGCATTCTGACGCCCGCATATTTCAGAAAAATACGCTGGATCAGGATCGTCAGTCCCGTAATGCCGCCGGGAACCAGATTACCCGCATCCACAAAAACGCGGATGGCCACAGCCATCAGCACCGATGCCAGAATCGTTGTCAGAAGCCTCTTCGTATCCTTTCTCCTGTCCCACTTCAACTGACACTCCTCCTTTCACAGGTGCTGCCTTGAGATCCGGAACGGCAGCATCACTTTGCCGCCTCTTCCGGCATCAGACTGACGCGTTTCATGCATTCAGCCGCCGCATCGGCATCTCCGGGTCTTCCGAAATAGAACCCCTGAATGCTGTCACAGGTAAATTCCTTCAGCCTGCTGTACTGTTCCTTCGTTTCCACACCCTCGCAGATCGTCTTCTTTCCGAGATCATGAACAAGCATGATGACATCCTTCAGGAAACCGTCCCTGCCTTCCTTCATGTAGGCAAGCAGCAGTGAGCGGTCGATTTTTACCACATCCACCGGAATATAGGCAAGGTAGCTCAGCGATGAATAACCCGTCCCGAAGTCGTCCATGAGAAGGCTGATGCCCATCTCCTTCAGGTTTCTGAAAAGCTCCAGCGCCTGACGGTCATTGTCCATGAAAAGGCTCTCCGTGATCTCGATCTTTACGAACTCCGGCGGCACCTGATACTGATCAAGCAGTCCCTTCAGATAGCCGACATAGCCCGTATCCTCCAGCTGATCGGCGGAGTAATTAATCGAAACAGGCGGCACCCTGTATCCTTCCTTCAGCCACCTGCCGATCTGGCGGACTGTCATCGCCGTCGTGATCCTGCCGATTCTTCTGATCCAGCCGTTTTCCTCCGCAAGCGGAATAAAAACTGCCGGCCCGATCTCCGAATTTTTCATCCGGACAAGCGCCTCAAAACCCTCCAGCATACCGGTCTCCGTGCTGACCTGCGGCTGGTAGAGCATATACATCTCTTCTTTTTCAATGGCATTGAAGACCATATTTTTCAGTTTTTCGCGCTGAAGGTCCTCCTCTCTCATCTCCGGCATAAAGATCGTGCAGGTATTCTTGCCCCGTGCCTTTGACTTGGCCAGTGCCAGATCAGCACACATCAGAAGATCTCCGTTCTGACCGGGCACCTCCGAGTTCGCGACGCCGATGCTCGCCATCACGCTGATGCAATCAATGTCAATCTGTCTCTCCTTCTGGAACACTTCCATCACTCCGGTAATTCTCGGGTCTCCCTCCCGGAGTGTGCAATTATAGAAGAGAATCAGGAACTCATCGCCGCCGTAGCGCGAAACCACTGCATCGTGGCCGGCGGCAAAATCCATAAGTTCAGCCGCCAGCTGCCTCAGCACCATATCGCCTCTGTCATGACCGTACGTTTCGTTGATATTTTTAAAATTGTCTCCGTCGATCAGCATCAGGGCATAGGGCTCTTTCTCCAGCCTCGGATCCTCTCTCATATGCTGGAGCCCTGTCTGTCTGTTGTACACACCGGTGAGCACGTCGTGTTCACTCGCAAAACGCAGACGGCCCGCGGCAATTCTCTGCTCGTTTTCGGCGGTTTTTCTCTCGCGCACCTCCACGCGGCTTCCGCCGATCATCAGGAGCATGCCGGCAATGATGATCAGCAGCGGATAGAAAACAGCGCCGAAACGCTCATTAAACGTCTCCGGCTTGTCGAGAATAATGGTATTGTCCGGCAGAAGGCCGGTCGAAATACCGAACTTTTTCATGGCCCTGTAATTGACCACATATCGGTGCTCCATGTTGTTCTGCACCTGCACCGTACTGATGTCCGTCCGCCCGCGGACGATTTCACGCATCAGACGCGCGGCATCCTGCGCGTTCTCCGTCAGCAGATTGACCTCTCCTCCGACCAGCCCGTTGTAAAATCCGCCTGTCGCATTGCGGAAGACAGGAGCCTCAGTGGACTCCGCAATAATTTTGGTATATTCCGCTACCGTATAGTAATTTTCAACTTTATCCCAGCAGGCGCTGAGCGCAATGACAATCGTGCCGCTGCCATACTGTTTCATGACATCCCGGAACTGCTCCAGGGAATAGCTGCTGAAATTGACACCGGTAAAAGTGATGCCGTCAAAGTCGTGATTTTTCGAGGCATCCAGGAACAGCCGGTAGCCGTCCTGTCCGGTCAGGGTATTGTCATAGACGCCCACCACCTGACTGGCGTCCGGGAAAAAGCGATGTGCCAGCTTCAGGGTATCCAGAATGTTGTCACTTTCCAGGAATCCCGTCACCCCCGGGTCTTCATCCGCCTTATATCCTGCTTCGTAATCATTCACGCCCAGAAAGACCACAGGAATGCCCTTAAAATACTGGTTTTTGTACTGCATGACAAAATTAAAGGCAGCATCATCAGCAACGATCACTCCGTCATAATGATCCGTCGCCATTCTCTCCGTAATCCGCCGGAGAAAAAGCAGTCTGTCCTTATCCGTATGATGCTTGTATGAATCCATGTTCACCACATCAAGCCGGATTTTTGACGTGTCAAAAATCGAACGGAAGCCGTTGATCTGATCATTATAATTGGTATAGGTGGGATCATAGGAGGAAATGAAGAGCACCTGTTTCTCATCCAGAAGCATATCGGATTTCGAAACCGCATCCTCTTCCAGGTAATCGCTGTCTCTGTCAGCAGAAACAATGCCTGATGCTCCCTCCGCGAGCTCAGCGGACCGGTCACTGCCGGTATCCCCCTTTCCGATGTGAAATATAATCGAAGCACAGAGGAAAACCGTGCCGGTGATGACCGCGATCAGACCGAGAACCGTCAGTACGACCCCATTCACCT
The DNA here is from genome assembly GCA_900319355.1 of uncultured Eubacteriales bacterium. GTDB lineage: Bacteria > Bacillota > Clostridia > Lachnospirales > Lachnospiraceae > Bilifractor. The sequence goes on from ONOC01000018.1 coordinate 50,770, forward strand.
GTTTTTTATCATCAGCGTTACTCTTGTTCATCATCTCTGCACCGTTTCATAAAGAACTGATTCCGATTCCGCCTGCTGCCCCTGTCTGCCGCAGGCGCATCACTTACTCCGTCAGTTTCAGTGCCACGTTATAAAAAACAGGATCCTCTTCAGCGTCCATCCAGTTCGCGTGCGTGAGAATGCTCCCGAATACCGTATTGTTCGGGATTCTCAGTCCGTCGGATTCAAATTCATTGGAAAGAAGTATGCATTCACAGGTCGGAAGCGCACCGGTATCCCTGAGCAGCTTCCGCATCTTGCGACTGGCGATCTCGTTCGGCTCCGTCACAAGAATGAGCGCTCTGGCCTTATCCAGAATCTCCGACATGGTCTGCGTCATCTGTGTTCCGACATCAAGAATGATAAAATCAAAATCTCTCTTGTCTTTCAGGATATCCAGCAGCACCTTCAGCTGCGCGGTATGAAGGCCCATGGATTTCAGGCTTTTCTCAAAGGGAAGAAGGTAGGAAATGTCTTCCTGCCCGATATTCTGCAGAATCGTCCAGTAGGTATCTTCGTCGGGATTTTTCAGCTTTTCCGCCAGATCCGGCGAAGCACATTTATCCTCATCAAAGAAAACAGAAACGCTCTGTGCCTGATCCCATCCGATCACCAGTACCTTCTGATCCAGCATCTTCAGCTTTCTCGCGAGGGCGACACTGATCAGGCTCTTGCCGCAGCCGCCGATCGGGGAATAGACACCGACAATCTGCGTTTCTCTGCGCTCCGGTGTCTCCGGTCCGGTTTCCTCCGGCGCCTCTTCCGTTATCCCGTTTTCGGGATCCGATGCTCTGTCAATGTCGTCAAGCGTATCCCGGATCTGATCCAGAAGGTCGGATTTACCGGCATTTTTCAGAAAAACCTTTACCTTGTCCGGGAAAACCCGTTCCGTATCCAGGCTGTCCGTCAGAAGGAAGATGCGGCTGATATTCTGTCCGACCAGCCGTTCCCCGTAGTTTTCGTCATCGACGATCAGCAGTTCGACCGACTGCTGCTCGGAAAAATAGGCATCCACAAACCCTGGATCCGTGATCACCTGGATATCCGCTTCAGGCGAAAAACTGCGGATCAGATCCTCCTCTATGTTCTTCAGATAATCATAATCCGTATCGATTATGACCAGATGCGGCTTCTTCTCCATATCCTGTATCCTACTCCACATTAAACGTATATTCACCAAACCTCAGAACCGTTCCCTCACCGATCGGAATTTCCGTATGCGGTTCGATCCGGTGATCATTGACAAAGGTTCCCTGTTCGCTTCCCGTATCCACCACGAAATAATTGATGCCGTTCCAGCCGATCACGGCGTGAACGGGATCAACGCTGTCCGCATCCTCAATCGCTCCGTCCGCTTCACCGGGATCGGAGCCGATACGGAAATTCGTCTGGCGCACCGTGAAAACGCAGGGTCTGGGCGTGTTGATGCTGCGAAGCGTAAGGACCGCGTGGTCTTCCTCGTCCATCTCACGCAGATCCAGTGTAGACATCAGTCCCTTCCAGTCGCCGAAATTGCGCTGCTTCTGGTAGCTGATCTGACGGCACACGAAGCCATTGTCCTCCTTGACCGAGATCAGATCCTCGATCATGACATAAAGGCGCTTTGCATAAATCTCGCTGTGTCTGGAATCCGGCGGCACGAGCGCAGGCAGGCAGATCAGAAAAATCTGTCCCGCGCTGTCGGTATAGATGCTGTCGGTATCCCATGTAATGTTCTCGAGGGAAACAGCCTCCACCTCCTGCAGTGCCACAACCCTCGCCAGTATCTTCTTGCAGATGGAGCAGGTCTGATCCAGCGACATGTTCTGAACACGCTCGGCCAGCGTGCGCAGCCCGTCGGGGAAATATTCAATTTTGATCCGCTCGTTGTAATGAACCCAGTAAACCGGAAGGAGACCGCAGGATTCGCCGGACCGGTTGATATAGTCAGCCGCCTGACGGTCAAACAGCTCCTCATTTAACAGAAAATCTCTCATCTTCAGATGCTCCCGCGTTAAGCTGATCCGAGAGATTTTTCCAAGGTCACCCATCGAGATGGCAATGAGAGGGCAGCTCATCTCCGCATCGGCATCCTCTGATGCGTTCATGAGTCTCAGCACGTCATGGCCCTTCTTCGGCATCGCCGCTACCTTGACGACATCGGCGCCCGTATACGCCAGACGGCTGAAAATCTCGGCCAGTTCTTCTTTTTTCGGCGTTCGGTCGAAGAAATGAGCGGATGCGATCACCTTTTTCCCCGCCTCATGAAGCTGCTTCACAAGGATCTCCGGATCATACTGATTCGAAAGCCCCTCCACGTCAATGACCGAAATCTCAGGTCTTCCGGCGGCCCAGCGTGCTGCGGCGGTATAAACTCCGCCGTCTGTACTGCCCTTTCCTCCCTCATTGCTGCTCCGATAGGTAAAAAGCAGCGGCATATCACCGAGGATCTGCCTGATTTTCTCCAGTACTGCGCCGGCTTCGGCTTCATCATCAATATGCTGATAAAAATCGGCTCTCCACTCCACCAGGTCCGGTTTCGCGTCGCGGGCTTTCTCCGCTTCTGCAATCAGCTCCCCGTCACCGGCGCCGGAAATGGGAACACAGATCTTCGTCTGTCCCCTGCCGAGCGTCACCTTATCACTGAGGACAACCGGCTTCTTATGCACCTTTTTCGATCTGTTTCCTTTCTTTTTCGCTCCGGCATCGACCCAGTCGTAGAGCGATTTCTTTTTTCTCCTCTTCTCGAGTTCATCAGCGAAAGCCTCGTCCGACAGCCCGCTGCCGGCCTTTTCATCCTTCGTCTTCAATGACTGATCCGCCTCAGATGATTCCCCGGATTTCTGTGATTCATCTGTACGGGATACATCCCCGGGCTTCCGTGATGCACCTGTTTTCTCTTCGGCCGCCTCTGCTGCCTCCTCTTCGGCTTCCTGCTCTGCTTCTCTGCTGTATATCAGTTCACTGTTGACCGCAGTCTGAGGTTCCGTCCGG
>ONOC01000021.1 GCA_900319355.1 uncultured Eubacteriales bacterium
CAGGGACAACCGGTCCCGGTTGTGTAAATCCGGGCGATGAATACGCGCCCAATCTCGGATGATTTCCGTAAAATGCGGTTATTCAGCAGACACTAATTAGGATAACTTTTCTGACAAAAAGCTAAATTTAGACATGCTTCATAAGCCGCTGGAAATGCAGTGTGCGAGACTGAGTTCCACCAGCCACATTGAAAAAATGTGAAAAGTTTACTTCCAGTCTGACAGCAGATTTTGTCTGGTTAGTTGTTCCGAATCAGCTTAGACGAGAGTTTGACTTCATCAGGGTCGATGCGCCTGAGCTGTAGTTTTTTTAAGACTTCCTCACCGTATGCTTCGGCAGAAACGTTATAGGGTGTACTTCCATTCAGGCTTTTACGTGGCGTAGAGTTTATGTGGCGGTTATGAAACATATATTTTTCTCTTGACACACAACAGTCGTTATAATATATTATAATAAGATGGGTAAAAAGTGATGTTTGATCATACAAATACAGAAAATACTGCATTTATTTACCCTTTGCTCCCCGTATACGGGGATGAGGCTGGGAAATGGCACCACGCTCTGAGGGCGTTTGGCTTTGCTCCCCGTAAACGGGGATGAACCGGCTGGCAGTCGTGCTTTGAAGTAGCACCATCTGCTTTGCTCCCCGTACGCGGGGATATTTTCGAAAAGAAGTAATTAATGCAGTATTGTCCCGCAGCTCGTCTGCGGGATTTTTATTTGCCATATACTTTCTTAATGATATCAACTGCTGTTTTTTTATTTTCCGCATTATCCGTAATGTAATGAGCAGCCGTAACACTTATGTCTGAATGATTTAGCGCCTGCTGCGTCAGCTTGATGTCGTGTGTTGCCTGATAGAGGTTGTCTCCGAAGGTTTTCCGAAGCGAATGGACATGAATATTCTTGTCCGGGACAACCGATTCCGTGTATTTCTTCACGATGCGTTTTCAGGGATAATATATCCGAATATCCTTTTTGTATGATATCCTGGAACAGATGTGTTTCGTGGCGCCGGCAGCGCCTGCATGATAACGGGTGTTCAGAGATACCGGCTTCTGTGTACGGAAAAATGTACAGGCTCCTGGCTATAATCACAGGGTATGCTGCTTCGGATCAGTGATGACGGCTGTCATCCTTTTTCCAGTTTCAGCATATGGAAACGGCAGACAGGAATGGACGTCAGACAGGAGTAAACAGCAGGAGGAAGTATATGGCTCAGCAGAATCAGAAGACAGTGAATCATCATGAAGCACCGGTTTTACACACAAAATTTGAGTATCTGTACAGAGATGCAGGCAACTGGAAGCAGTATCTTGAAGTGGTGGTCAGAGGAACACTGACAGAAAATCAAGTATCGGATATTTTTCGCGCCTGTCGGGATGAGGGATATTTTATTCCGGGGGACGTCGGATTTCCGGAGACCAGGTTCGAGCATGTCAGTCTGGAAGAGGATCATATCTGGTTTGAACTCACAGGAATTGAGCCGACAATGGAAGAAGTTTCCGACGGACGAACGGCTGAGGACGTCTTCCGTTTGTTTGTCAGCACACGATGGAATGAGGCAGCGGCCATGGAGCGACTGCTGGAAATCTGCGATGATGATGATGATGAGGCAAGTGAGGACTGTTCGTCAGCATACTGACGATATGATAAATCCGGAAGATAACTGTCAATGTTGTATCGGGACTGAATACGGCGGGTGAGATAATCATGGCTGATGAGGAGATAAGGAAAAAACTCTGTGCGGGAGCTGAAACTGCGTTCTGGGATCGGGAAGCCGTCTCTCAGGCGGATTTTTGCCCGTCCTTTGTATATAACGATCAGGATACAGGCAGCCGTGTGCTGGTCTCCGTAGAAGATGAACTGGCACACTGCGACAGATTCATGATCAGTGTGGCATTCGTTACATTAAGCGGGATTACGCCCCTTCTGCAGACGTTCAAAGAACTGGAAAACCGCGGGATTTCAGGAAAAATCCTCACGACGGATTATCTGAATTTCTCTGAACCTGAGGCGCTGGACAAGCTGAATTCCCTGAACAATATTGAACTCAGACTTTTCCGGACTGACGGAGATCCGGCCGGCACCGGAAAAAAGTCCTCTCAGGGATTTCACACGAAGGGATGGATTTTTCAGCGGGAAGAAATTTATCATATCATTATCGGAAGCTCAAATATGACGGCGAGAGCACTCACCGTAAACAAGGAATGGAATACTGAAATCTCAGGCTGTGCCTCCGGAGAAATGATCGGGGATATTCTTCAGCAGTTTCATGAGATGTGGGATTCTCCGTCATCTGAAGATTATGAGGAATGCAGGAAAGAATACCGGACACAGTACGAAATCACCAGGGAGCAGAAGAGGACCGCGGCGAAGCAGCATGTCGTTCCGCTGCAGCAGTATACTCTTCAGCCCAATGCCATGCAGACGGCATTTACACGCAATCTGCTGGATCTCGTCGCCAGGGGAGAGAACAAGGCACTGCTGATTTCCGCCACAGGGACTGGCAAGACATTTGCGTCGGCCTTTGGCCTGAGAGCGCTGCATCCCAGAAGACTTCTTTTTCTTGTGCACCGGGAAAAAATCGCGAAGCAGGCAATGGAAAGCTATCAGCGGGTGTTTGGCTGTATCGGTCCGCAGGGAAGAAGCCTGCATTACGCTTTGCTTTCCGGACACAGTCAGAACAGCAGAGAAGAAATCCGGAACGCGGATTTCCTGTTTGCCATGGTTCAGACATTCAGCAGGGACGATGTGATCCGTTCGTTCCCTCCGGATTATTTCTCGGAAATCTGTGTTGATGAGGCGCATCATATAGGTGCCCCGAGCTACAGAAAAATTATGGACTATTTTAAGCCGCGGCTGTGGCTCGGCATGACAGCGAGCCCCGATACGACGCGGTTCAATGTATACGAACAATTTGATTATCACATTGCCTGCGAGATCCGTCTCCGGCAGGCGCTGCAGGAAAATCTGCTCTGCCCGTTTCATTATTTCGGTATCACCGACCTGAGGGTCGACGGAAAAGTGATCGGCGATGATGATCATGCGGCAGGGCTTCGTGATTTTAACCGGCTGGTCAGTGATGACCGCGTTGATTACATTCTGAAAGAGGCCCGGTACTATGGCCACAGCGGGAGCCGTGTAAAGGGAATCGTTTTCTGCAGCCGTACAGAGGAGGCAGTGAAACTGTCGGCGAAATTCAACGAACGAGGGCTTCGGACGGCGGCGCTGACAGGAAAGGACAGCGAGGAGCATCGGGAACGGATTCTCGAGAAACTGGCCATGGATGTGAAACCGGAGGATCTGATTCATGACGGGACACACGGCGGCAGTGAGGCTGCCGGAATGGTTGCCGAGACGGGAGGATATCCGGACTTCGCTCCGACACCTGCAGATGATAACGGTTACCTGGATTATGTCTTTGCTGTCGATGTTCTGTCGGAGGGGGTGGATGTGCCGGAAATCAATCAGGTCATCATGCTGCGTCCCACCGAATCGGCCGTCGTTTTCATTCAGCAACTCGGCCGCGGACTTCGCAAATCGCAGGATAAGGAATTTGTGGTTATTCTTGATTTTATCGGCAACTACAGCAATAATTTTCTGATTCCCATCGCACTTTCAGGGGATGATACCTATAACAAGGACAATATCCGCCGTTATGTGATGGAAGGCAACCGGGTCATTCCGGGCATCTCTACGATTCATTTCGATGAGATCAGCCGGAAACGGATTTTTGCATCGATTGATGAGGCGGATTTCACTGATCTGAAGCGGATTAAAGAAAATTATCAGCAGCTGAAAAATAAGCTTGGCCGTATACCGGCACTCATGGACTTTGATACCTACGGATCGATTGACGTGGGACGGATTTTTGATAACGACAGACTCGGGTCATACTACTGCTTCCTGAAAAAATACGAGCCGGATTATACGGTCCGCTTTGATCCTCTGCAGGAGAAGATGATCGAGTTTATTTCCAGAAAGCTGGCAATGGGCAAGAAGCCTCACGAGCTTCTTCTGCTGCAGATCATACTGAAGGGAAGCCACAGCATCATGGCGGCACTCTCAGCGGAACTGAAAGGAAAGTACGGGATTGAACCGGATGATCATACGTACAGAAATGTCGTCAATGTCATGACGAATGAGTTCCCGACCGGTTCCGCAAAAGCAACCTATAAGGAATGTGTATTCATTGAAAAAGAACGGGATGATTATACCGGTTCGGGGATTTTTCTTGAGAAACTGAGAAACAGTGAATTCCGGGCTGCGGTGGCAGAGCTGGCAGCATTCGGACTTCATCGTTTTGAACGGGATTACAGAAAGAGATATCAGAACACGTCATTTACCCTGTATCAGAAATATACCTATGAGGATGTCTGCCGGCTTCTGAACTGGGAACATAACGTGGTACCGCTGAATATCGGCGGTTATAAGTATGATAAAGACACGCAGACCTTTCCGGTGTTTATCAATTATGAAAAGGATGAGAACATCAGCGCAACAACAAAGTATGAGGACCATTTCATTGATGACCGGACACTGATTGCCATCTCGAAGTCAAAACGGACGATCAGATCATCCGACGTGCAGAATTTTCTTCATGCGAAGGAGAAGGGCATTGCGGTTCATCTTTTTGTCAGGAAAAATAAGGATGATAAAATCTCTAAAAACTATTATTATCTGGGCACCATGACGGCGACCGGAAAGGTACGTGAGTTCACCATGGCGGATACCACGGCCAGCGCGGTGGAAATCGAGTGGAAGCTGGACAGCCCGGTGAGAAGAGACTTGTACGATTACATCACAAACTGACAGATTTGCACTGAAGTTCAGGACTGAGAAGTTCAGTATTTTTGAAGATTGGAGTACAGAAGAAATGAAAACGGTTCATGTAGTTGCGGCGGTTATCACACATGAGGGAAAGATTTTTGCTACACAGCGGGGATACGGAGAATTTAAGGATGGCTGGGAGTTCCCCGGCGGAAAAATCGAGCCCGGTGAGACACCGCAGCAGGCGCTGCACCGAGAGATTCAAGAGGAGCTTGACACGGACATTGAGGTGAAGGATGAGATAGAGCACGTGGAATATGATTATCCTTCGTTTCACCTTTCGATGGATTGTTTCCGGGCGGAGGTCATTTCCGGTCAGCTGATCCTTAAGGAGCATGAGGCGGCCCGCTGGCTCGCGGTTGATGAACTGAATGAAGTTTCCTGGCTTCCTGCGGACCGGATCGTGGTCAATGCCATCATGGCCCGGGAAAGTCCGGTGCGGGATAAGAATTCCATGGTATAATGGCGGCTGTCAGAGAAAAGGGAAAGGAAAAATCAATGTACAGACTGATAGCTTTTGATATGGACGGGACGCTGCTCCGGTCGGACAAGACAATCTCGGATAACTGTCTTGCGGCGATCCGGGAGGCCCTGGATGCGGGACGTCAGGTGGCGATCTGCACCGGCAGACCGATAGCGGAGACGCGGCCGTACTTTGGGATTCTGAAAGACGTGCGCTACTATATCTGCGAGTGCGGCGCTGTGATCTATGACCGCATGGAGCAGAAGGTGATCCGATGTCACAAACTGTCACCGGAGGCCGTCAGGCGCATCCTGGCGGTTATTCCTCTGGAGGAAATGATGCCGCAGCCCATGATCAACGGGGTATCTTATGTGAATGCTGCGGATGTGCCGAGAATGCGTCACTTCAATATGAGTGTATATCAGAAGCTCTATGAGCAGGTGGCCGTAAAGGCTGACGATGTCTGCAGGGTGGCGCTTGAAAATATCAGCAATATCGACAAATTTAATCTGTATCATACGACGGTGGAGGGCAGAGCGCGCACCAGACGCCGGCTGGCGGATGCACCGGTGGACTGCACGTATTCTGAAATTTCGTCTCTTGAGGTCAGCGTACCCGGCGTTACCAAGGGAAGCGGTCTTCTGGATCTGGCAGCAAAACTGGGTATTGCTGCGGAGGAAACGATCGGCGTCGGCGATGCGGAAAATGATGTGCCGATGATCAGATCGGCAGGACTCGGCATTGCCATGAGCAACGGCTTTGATTCCGCCAGAAACGCGGCGGATGTCATTGCACCGGATAACGACAGCGACGGCTGCGCCTGGGCAATCCGCCGGTATCTGCTGGGATGAACCGGCAGAAGGAACAGGACACTCCGGTATCTGCTGGGATGAACCGGCAGAAGGAACAGGATACACCGGAGCTGATCTGCATGCGGAACAGAGTGCGGAGGTATTATGCAGGAAGCAGGATGTAACAGAAAGAATTGTGAATTCAGAGCCAGAAATACCTACTGTATTTCGGAGGTGCGGCTTTTCCGCGGACTGTCCCCGGAACTTCAGGCAATGCTGGCGAGTCACTCGATTCACCGCACGTATCCGGCTGACGCGCATATCGTGTCAGAGAACGATACGATTCATTCGGTCATCATCATCCGGAACGGGAAAGTAAAAATCTCCAGGACGGATGCCATGGGAGAAGAGCATATCCTGGATGTCCTCCATGACGGCCAGAGTGTGTGGCACGGGATTTTTCTGAAGGAACACCGGTACAATTATGATGTTATTGCCATGGAGGAAGTAAGGACCTGCGAGATCCCCCGCTCCGTCATTATGGAGATGATTGAGAAGAACCCGCAGATTTCCTTAAGTATGATCGAGATGCTGGCAAGGGATATGACCGATGCGGAAGACAGGCTTCTGGTTCTTTCCATCCGTGAGCCCCGGCAGAGAGTTGCCGCCTTCCTGCTCAGAAAAGAGCGCAGCTGCCTGGGCGATGTGATTAACCTGAAACTGGAAGATATTGCTTCCTCTGTCAATCTGCGTCCGGAAACCGTCAGCCGGAATATTACGTATCTGGAAAAGGAAGGCATGATCAGGAGGATCGGAAGAGGCTGCCTGAAGGTAACCGATCATAAAAAGCTGCGGGAATTTGCCGAAAGCACCGGGTAAAGAAATCACTGAAACTTGATTACAATCAAAGAACCGTCTGTATGATTCTGTTACGATCATCGTGTCACAGGAAGCTGGCAGATGGCAGAACAGAGAACCGTCTGTCAGGGAAAAGCTGACAGGCGGTTTTTTTCTTCTGCATTTTTAAAGGAGGACGTGACATGATCAGAGGAAGAATTCATTCGATAGAGACATTCGGGTCGGTAGACGGTCCCGGCGTCCGTTTTGTGATTTTTCTGCAGGGCTGCGCCATGCGCTGCAGGTTCTGCCATAATGCGGACACCTGGAAGCTTCAGTCAGACGACATGAGAACTGCGGATGAGCTGATCGAACAGGCGCTGAGATATCGTCCGTACTGGGGCGATGAAGGCGGCATCACGGTCTCCGGAGGAGAACCGCTTCTCCAGATTGACTTCGTTACGGAACTGTTCCGGAAAGCAAAGGAAAAGGGCATTCACACCACCATTGACACAGCAGGTCAGCCTTTCCGAAGCGAAGGTGAGTGGTTTGAAAAGTTCCGGAACCTGATGCGTTATACGGATCTGCTTCTGGTAGATATCAAGGAGATGGATCCGGCGAAGCATCTGAAGCTGACAGGGATGCCGAATGACAACATTCTTTCCATGATCCGCTATCTGAATGAGATCGGAAAGCCGGTCTGGATCCGTCAAGTACTCGTACCGGGATGGACGGATGATCCGGAGGATCTGAAGAAAGAACGGGCGTTTCTGAACGGACTGAGCAACGTACAGAAGGTTGAGGTGCTTCCGTATCACACCATGGGCGCATGGAAATGGAAAATGCTCGGCATTCCGTACCCGCTGGAGGGAGTTAAGAGCCCCACGGAGCAGCAGGTGAGAGAGGCGGAAAAAATTCTCGGCGCCGGTGCGCCGGAAGCTTCCGGTGAGAAGAGCGCGTAAGGCGCGACTGGATTTTTTAACAGCACAGTCAGCAGTTACTGCTGATATGAACAGAAATCAGGTCAGAAAGGAGACTTGGCAATGAGAGACGAGTGGAGAGGTTTCAAAGGCACGAAATGGACAGATGACATCAATGTCCGTGATTTCATTCAGAAAAACTATACGCCTTATGACGGGGATGAAAGCTTCCTTGAGGGGCCGACAGAGGCGACGGATATCCTCTGGGGAAAGGTTCAGGAACTCCAGAAGGAGGAACGCGCAAAGGGAGGCGTTCTGGACTGTGAGACCGAGGTGGTGTCGGGACTTACCGCCTACGGCGCCGGATATATTGATGAGAAGACCAGAGATCTGGAGAAGGTTGTAGGACTTCAGACGGACAAACCGCTGAAGAGAGCCTTCATGCCATATGGCGGTATCAAGATGGCCGAAGAAGCCGCAGAAAACTACGGATATCATATCAATGACAAATTCCATAAGATTTTTACTGAGTATCACAAGACGCACAATCAGGCTGTTTTCGATGCTTATACACCGGAGATGCGGAAGGCCAGACACTCGCACATTGTGACAGGACTTCCGGACACCTACGGACGGGGACGTATTGTCGGCGATTACCGGAGAGTTGCGCTGTACGGTATCGATCATCTGATTGAGAAGAAGCAGGAAGATCTCGCCAACTGCGGCGACGGCACCATGACGGATGATGTGATCCGTCTGAGAGAAGAAATTGCCGAGCAGATCCGCGCGCTGAAGGGCATGAAGCAGATGGCAGAGGCCTACGGATATGACATTTCCGCGCCGGCGAAAAATGCCAGAGAGGCCGTTCAGTGGCTGTACTTCGGTTACCTTGCCGCGATCAAAACGCAGAACGGCGCCGCCATGTCGGTGGGAAGAATTTCTACCTTCCTCGACATCTACATTGAGCGTGACCTGAAGGAAGGCACCCTCACCGAGAAAGAGGCGCAGGAGCTGATCGATCATCTGACCATGAAATTCCGTATGGTGAAGTTCGCGCGTATTCCGAGCTACAATGAACTGTTTTCGGGCGATCCGGTATGGGCGACACTCGAGGTTGCGGGCATCGGAATGGACGGACGCTCCATGGTCACAAAGAATGATTACCGCTTCCTTCACACGCTGGAGAACATGGGACCGTCTCCGGAACCGAACCTGACGGTGCTCTACAGCTCCGCGTTGCCGGATAACTTCAAAAAATATGCGGCATCGATCTCCATCCGCACATCATCCATTCAGTATGAGAATGATGATGTTATGAAACCGGTGTGGGGTGATGACTACAGCATCTGCTGCTGCGTGAGCGCGACACAGACCGGAAAGGAAATGCAGTTCTTCGGCGCGAGAGCGAACCTTGCGAAGTGCCTTCTGTATGCGATCAACGGAGGAAAGGACGAGAAATTCCTGGACAAACAGGGCAATCATATGCAGGTAGGACCGGAGTATGCGCCGATCACATCAGAGTATCTGGATTACAATGAGGTGATCCATAAGTTTGACAACATGATGGACTGGCTGGCAGGACTCTACGTGAATATCCTGAACCTGATTCAGTATATGCATGACAAATATTATTACGAATCAGCCGAGATGGCACTGATCGACACCGATGTCCGCAGGACCTTTGCAACCGGTATCGCAGGTTTCTCCCATGTGGTAGACTCGCTGAGTGCGATTAAATATGCGAAGGTCAGAACGATCCGTGATGAGTCCGGTCTGGTGACCGACTACAGGGTTGAGGGTGACTTCCCGCGCTACGGCAACGACGACAACAGAGCAGATGATATCGCCGTATGGCTTCTCAAGACCTTCATGAAGAAGATCAGGAAGCATCATACATACCGCAACTCCGAGCCGACCACTTCGATCCTTACCATTACGTCCAATGTGGTATACGGCAAGGCAACCGGAGCCCTGCCGGACGGCAGAGAGGCTTATAAGCCGTTCGCACCCGGTGCAAATCCGGCGTACGGCGCAGAGCAGAACGGCCTTCTGGCATCCCTGAACTCTGTGGCCAAGCTTCCGTATGAATATGCCCTTGACGGCATCTCGAACACACAGACCATCAATCCCGGCGCACTCGGACATGATGAGGCATCGAGAAAAGATAATCTGGTACGTGTTCTTGACGGATATTTTGATCAGGGAGCGCATCATCTCAACGTGAACGTATTCGGCATCGAGAAGCTGAAGGATGCGATGGAGCATCCGGAGAAGCCGGAGTATGCAAACTTTACGATCCGTGTCAGCGGCTACGCAGTCAAGTTCATCGATCTGACAAAAGAGCAGCAGCTGGATGTGATTTCAAGATGCATCCACGAGAAGATGTGAGACAGACTTATACAGTATGTGGCATCTTGTATGATATAGATGTTTACTGTGTTATGGAGCATGGTTGAACATGATTAACGCCCTGTGTTATATTGTGAAGCAGGTTCTTCCAGAGTTACGGAAGGACGGATCTGACTGACCATTTTTATTAAGAGAAGGAAAAAGTGTAATGAAAAGGAAAAATGCATTTGTTTCAGCAGCAGCGGGTATTCTTGCGGCTGTTCTTCTTGCCGGCTGCGGTTCTTCCGGTGCTGCTTCGGCATCATCCGCATCGGCATCGGCTTCAGCCTCTTCGTCTGCGGTATCTGTGAGTTCCGCATCACAGGCAGAACCGGGGGCTTCATCTGAAGAACCGGTCGCTGCTTCCTCAGCTTCGTCTGAGACGGCAGAATCCGTTTCGGCATCTTCTGAGACGGTCGCGGCTTCTTCTGCAGCTGCTGCTTCCGATGCCGCATCCGGGACACTGACCGTCGGAGACGGCACCATGAAAATCGGAAGTCTGAAGGGCCCGACGACCATGGGACTGGTAAATCTGATGCAGGAGACAGAGGACGGCGAAGCACAGGGAAGCTATTCCTTCACCATGGAGACACAGCCTGACGCTGTTGCGGCGGAGATCGTTTCCGGTGCTGTCGATGCTGCGCTCATTCCTGCCAATATGGCATCTATTGTATACAACAAAACGCAGGGCGGAGTAACTGCGGTAGCGGTAAACACACTCGGCGTTCTGTACTGTGTGACCGGTGATGAATCGATTTCTTCCGTGAAGGATCTGGCGGGAAAAACCGTGTACAGCACAGGCCAGGGCGCCACGCCGGAATATGCGCTGAATTATCTGCTGGAGAAGAACGGCGTCACAGACTGCACCGTGGAATTCCGCTCAGAGGCCACTGAAATTGCGGCTCTTCTGGCGCAGGATCCGACAGCTATCGCGATTCTGCCGCAGCCGTTTGTTACCGTAGCCGAGGCTAAGAACGATGCTTTAAGAACTGCTTTTTCTCTGGCAGATGAATGGGATGCCGTTTCCGATGACGGATCGAAATTCCTGACCGGTGTGACGGTTGTGAGAAACGATTTCCTTAAGGATAACAAAGATGCTGTGGATCTCTTCCTTCAGGAGAGCGCGGACAGCGTGCAGAAGGCACAGGATGATGTGAGCGGCACGGCTGCGCTTGTGGTGAAATACGGTATTATCGAGAAGGAGCCGGTGGCGGAAAAAGCACTTCCGTCATGCGGTCTGGCCTGCATCACAGGTTCTGAGATGAAGGAAGCGCTGTCCGGATATCTGAATGTATTGTACAGTGCTTCTGCCGAATCTGTCGGCGGTGCTCTGCCGGGCGATGATTTTTATTACGGAGCGTAACTGATCCTCCGGTCGAAGAGATCGGACGGGCGCTTCACCTTATGATGATACTTCAGGGCTGTCGGGAAACCGGCAGCCTTTTTTGCCCTTTACTTTTCTGTGGCAGCCGTTATAATGGTAAGGGTTGAGGTAAATTCAACATAAAGATGAAGAAATAAAATCATTTGGGAGAATGTCAATGACACTTCTGACCTACCAGGTTTTTAAGACAGTTGCAGAAATGGGAAGCTTTCACAAGGCAGCGGATGTGCTGGGACTGACGCCTTCCGCCATCAGCCACGCCATTTCCGCGATGGAGAAGGAACTGGGCTTTGCGGTTCTGACGAGAAATAAGTCGGGCGTGGCGCTGACCAACTACGGGGAACACATCCTGCCCTATGTGAATGCCGTGCTGAACAGTGATGAAAGCCTGAAGCAGGTGATCGCGGAATACAAGGGCCTCAAAGCCGGAACAGTCCGCGTCGGCTGTTTTTCCAGTGTATGTAACAGCTGGATGCCTTCTATTATTAAATCTTTTGAAAAAAAGTATCCGGCGATCCGCATCGAAGTTTTTCAGGGCACCTATTCCGATGTCAGCGAGTGGATCAAAACCGGAGTCGTCGATTTTGGCTTCCTGTCCACTTCAAGTGCGGGGGATCTGAATATCAGACCTTTTTACCGCGATCCGCTGCTCTGTATTGTGCCGGCGGATTATCAGAAGAAAAAGGATACGGATACCATGTCGCTGGGCGAGATGAAGGGTGAGAGATTCGTCGTGCAGAGAGAGTCGACGGATGCGGATATTCAGCATTACCTCAGAACGAACCATCTGAATGTTGAGGCGGATTATCACGTCGTGGATGATCTGTCAACCGTGGTTATGGTGGCGAACGGATTCGGTATCTGCATTATGCCGGAACTGACGATGAATGATATTCCGTATGAGACCCGCAGATATCCCATGGACCCGCCGGCATGGCGGGAGATCGGGCTGGCGTGTCTGAACCCCGATCTCATGGCTCCTGCCGTGAGGACCCTGTATCAGCATATTATTACCGTTTACGGGAACGAGAGTATGACGAAATCATATCCAGAAAATTCCGAAAATTAATTGTTTATCAAAATATAATCAAAAAACTGTTGACAAACCGGAAATAAATCAGTATTATACAGTTAACAACAAGATACAAACCGTTACGGGAAGGAAACGGAAGACTTCTGAAGACAGAGGTCGGACGGCGGCGAGGTATCTTGATCCAATATATATCCATATAGAGGAGCGTTAATTTAACGAAGGGAGGTTATGAAGTGAAACTTTGGGAATATCATTAAGGGGGCTGCCCGGTCGGATGATCGCGCAGCCCTCATTTTTTATGTCTGCAGAACGACGCAGATCACCGATCCGGATTTTCAGTATCTTTTTCATGATGCCTTTCGGTTTTCTCAGAGCTTTGCTTCTCTGCTGTGAATTTAACATATTGTTGATTTTACACGGCCGGATAAATTTGCCTTTTATCAGGATTCTCTATAAAAAGCGAATAAATCCGGCTATTTTATGTGTAAATTTACTGAAAAATGTAGCTTAAAAGATTGAAGAGTCATCAGATTTTTTGTATACTGTAAAAGGTTGGTTCAGTGCGAAAACGGATTCGAATCCGTTTTGCTTAATCTAAAAAGGAGGAGGGAAAGTACGTGATCGAAGAAACGGTGCGCGCAGTCAGAGAAGCCGAACAGAAAGCGGAAGACTCTGTGACTGATGCGAAAGCCAGAGCTTCAGATCTGATCCGGGACGCGGAAGCCGAAGCGGAGCAGATCCGTTCCGGGGCAAGAGCGAAGGCAAAAGAGGCCTACGATGCCCGGATGGCCAGGGCCCGTGCGGAAGGTGAGACGGCTCTTGCGGAAGCGCAGGAACAGATGAAGAAGGAAGCAGATGAACTGAAAGCGTCCTGCTCGTCAGAAGAGGATGCGGCGGCTGATCGCGTGATTCAGAAACTGTTGTAAGCGCGGAGCAAAGGATGATTCATTTCACTAATTAGAAGGCGGGTATTTGCATGGCAATCGTAGAAATGCAGAAACTCAGCATCTGCGCAAACAAAAAGCACAGGAAAGCGATCCTCGAGACACTGCAGTCCATGGGTATCATGGAGCTCTCCTATTCGAATATCGATGAGGATTCAGGGCTCACGAAGATGGACACGCAGGCGGCGCGGACGAAATACGAGAAGCGGGCGGCGTCTTTTGAACAGGCGCTGAAGCTGTTATCGCAGTACGCACCATCCGACGGAGACAAAACCGGGCTGTTTTACGAGAAGCCCCGGATTGCAAGGTCGGAGATCGACAAAGCGGTTGCAGACCGGCATCACTACAATGTGGAAGTGGCCGAGATCCTGTCTGCTGAGAAGAGTATGAATGAATGTCAGGGCGTGATCCAGAAGGACGAGAATGCCATTGTCAGTCTCGAACCATGGATGAACCTGGACATTCCGATGAATTGCGAGGGCACGAAGGATACGAAGTGCCTGATCGGGAGCATTCCCGGTACGCTGACGGAGGCGGAACTGTACGCGGCAGCGTCGAAGGATATGCCCGAACCTGCGGCTCTTACAGCCAGTGTGATATCAGCACTGAATGAGACGACGCAGGTTGTGGTCATCTGCATGAAGCAGGATGCGGAGAAGGTGGAAGACAATCTCCGCACGGCCGGCTTTGCACGGCCGTCGATGCCGGTGATCGGCATTCCTTCTGAGGTGGCGGAGGACTACAGAAAAGAGATCGCCGAAATGCAGAAGACGATCGATGAAAAGAAACAGATCATCGCCGGATATAAGAACGAACGTCAGCATTTCCGGATGATGAGCGATTATTACCGGTCCAGAGCAGATAAATACAGGCTGCTGGGCACTGTTCCCCAGAGCCGGAATGTATTTTTCCTTGAAGGCTGGGTACCGGCCGAGAAGGCGGATGATATCGCGAAGCTGATGACGGATCAGTTCGGAGCGGCTGTCGGAAAGGAAGACAACGGCAATCCGGAGGATGAACCGGTTCAGCTGAGGAATAATCATTTCGCACAGTCAGCGGAAAGCGTTCTTGCATCCTACGGCCTTCCGCAGCACGGACGCGTGGATCCGACGGCAATCATGGCCGTTTTCTATGTGATTTTCTTCGGCATGATGCTTTCGGACGCCGGCTACGGCATTGTCATGGCCCTTGCCACGGCGATCCTGCTGATCAGAAAGAAAAATATGGATGAGGGAACGAGAAGGTTCCTGCGGCTGTTTTTCTACTGCGGACTTTCCACCACCTTCTGGGGCTTCATGTACGGCGGATTCTTCGGAGATGCCATTGACGTGATCGCCCATACGTGGTTCGGTGTTCCTTCCGATCAGACGGTGCTGAAGCCGCTCTGGTTTGCACCGCTGAACAACCCGATGAGACTGCTGATCTGGTGCATGCTTTTCGGCCTGATCCATCTCTTTACGGGACTTGGCATCAAGGGATATGAGCTGCTGAAGGCACATGATATCGTAGCCTTTATTTCCGATATCGTTGCCTGGTACATGTTCCTGATGGGACTGATCCTGATGCTTCTTCCGTCGGATCTGTTCAAATCCATTTCCGGCATGACTTTCACATTCCCGGGCTGGATGAACAGTTTCTCGAGGATTCTTGCCATCGTCGGCGCACTGATCATCCTTGTGATGAGCGGACGTGACAGAAAGAACTGGGCTATCCGCATCGCACTCGGTGCCTATGATCTGTACGGCGTGACAAGCTGGCTTTCCGATGTGCTGTCGTATTCGAGACTTCTTGCACTCGGACTGGCGACCGGCGTTATCGCAAGCGTTATCAATATGATGGGTTCCATGTTCGGTTCGGGCGTCGGCAAGGTGATCATCTTCATCGTGGTATTTATTCTGGGACATACTCTGAATATCGCGATCAATGCACTTGGCGCGTACGTACATACGAACCGTCTGCAGTATGTAGAGTTCTTCGGTAAATTTTATGACGCCGGCGGCAGGGCTTTCAATCCGTTCCGGCACAAAAACAAATATATCCAGGTCAAGGAGGAAAATTAACATGAGTATGGGTATGGTATTTGCATTAATGGGAGCTGCACTGGCTACAGCACTTCCGGGCGTAGGCTCCGCATGGGGCGTTGGTATTGCAGGTCAGGCGGCAGCCGGCGTTGTATCCGAGGATCCGGATCAGTTCGCGAAGGTTCTCCTTCTTCAGCTGCTCCCCGGTACTCAGGGTATTTACGGACTGCTGGTAACCTTCATCACGCTGTCCCAGATCGGTATCCTCGGCGGCAACCCTGTCACCGATACGGCAACCGGTATGCTTTATCTGTTTGCCTGCCTGCCGATCGCGATCGTAGGTCTGATTTCCGCATATCATCAGGGCAGAACCTCCGTTGCTTCCATCGGTCTTGTAGCGAAGAAGCCGGATCAGTTCGGTAAAGCCATGCTCTTCCCGGCAATGGTTGAGACCTATGCCATCCTTGCCCTTCTTATCTCCATCCTTGCAGTAACCGGAATCTGATCGAATGCCCAGGGCACTGCAGAAGCTGAAGGCGTAATGATGACAAGGAGATAAAAATGGCAGGAGTAGATAATATTATTAAAGAAATCCTGCAGGACGCAGATAACCAGACAAAGGAGATACTCGGAGAGGCGCAGAAGAAGGCTGACGAGATCAGAGCAGCTGCTCAGGCGGAAGCGGAGAAGACGGAAACCGACATGGCGGCAAAGGCTGAAAAAGACGCTGCCTCCCATGCGGACAGAATTCAGTCCCAGATCGGCATGAAGAAAAAACAGGCCATTCTGGCGGCCCGTCAGGAAGTCATCCGCGAGGTCATTGACAGGGCGTATGCAAAGCTCGATGCGCAGGATGACGACGCTTATTTTGCGATGATCGAAAAACTCGCGAAGACAAGTGTTCAGCCGGAAGAAGGAGAGATCCTTTTTTCACAGCGCGACCTTGACAGGCTTCCGAAGGATTTTGAAAAGAAGCTTTCCGATATCGCCGCGGAACACGGCGGAAAGCTGACGCTGTCAGATACTCCGGCTCCGGTAGACAATGGTTTTATTCTGCGCTACGGCGGGGTGGATGAGAACTGCTCACTGAAGGCGATATTCAGCGCAAAGCAGGAGGAACTGCAGGACGAAGTGCACAAAGCGCTTTTTTAAACCGGAATTCAGGAGAATGCGCATATGAATGATTTACAGTATGTTTATGCGGTCGCACGAATCCGGGTAAAGGAGAAATCACTTCTCACTGACGCAGATGTGCGGTCAATGGCCGCCATGAAGGACGAGAAGGAGATTCTGGCGTTTCTTGCGGACAGAGGATGGGGAAACAGCGATCCGGGTCAGACCGGAGACGAGATGCTTGCCGCCGAGGATGAGAAGACCATGGCGCTCATGAAGGAGCTGAAGGTCGATCCGAAGATTTTTGACGTGCTGGCCTACCCGAACCTCTACCACAATCTGAAGGCAGCCATCAAGGAGACATGTACGACGGATGCTCCGCAGCATCTGTATTATGCGGTCGACGGCTACGGCGAAGAGCAGATGAGACGCATCGTGTCCGAGAAGGACTGGGCGGCCCTCCCTGAGCATATGAGAGAGGCAGCGGCGCAGGCGATGGATGTGATGCTGACTGTTCATGACGGACAGCGCTGCGATGTCATCGTCGACAGGGCATGTCTTGATGCCTGTGAGGCGGCGGGACAGAAGTCGAAGAACCGGCTGCTCCGGGAGTACGAGGAGTCGACGGTGGCTGTCACCGATATCAAGATCGCAGTGCGTGCACAGAAGACCGGAAAGAGTCTGGCCTTTCTGAAAGAAGCACTGGCACCCTGCAGATCTCTGGATGTCCGGCTTCTGGCTGCGGCAGCTTCAAAGGATGAGGCGTCCCTGATGGATTACCTCGAGGATCACGGATTCAGGGAAGCGGCTGAAGCACTGAAGGAATCGCCGTCAGCATTTGAGAGATGGTGTGATAACCGCGTAATCGATACGATCATGCCGCAGAAGACAAACAGTATTTCCGCGGGACCGATCGTGGCTTTCTACCTGGCAAGGCAGAACGAGATAAAGACGGTGAGGATTATTCTTACGGCGAAGTCGAACGGATTCACCGAAGATGATATCCGCGAAAGGGTAAGGAAGATGTATGGCTAAGATAGCGGTAATGGGAGATTATGACAGCATCTACGGATTTTCCGCGCTGGGGCTGTCGATTTTCCCGATCAGAGACAATGATGAAGAAGAGGCTTCCAGAATTTTTCGAAATCTTGCGGAGAATGACTTCGGCATCATCTATATCACGGAGGAACTGGCGGCGGTGATCAGCAGAGAAATCGCAAAATACCGCGACTGCCCGGAACCCGCGGTGATTCTGATCCCCGGCATTCACGGCAACACCGGCGAGGGCATTGCAGGCGTGAAGAAAACGGTGGAACAGGCTGTCGGAAGCGATATTCTTTTTTCAAACGAATAAGTAACAGAAGATCAGTCACGACTATGGGGGCTTAGAATGAGCACAGGTACAATTAAGAAAATTGCAGGACCGCTGGTCGTTGCCGAGGGCATGCGCGACGCGAATATGTACGATGTGGTTCGTGTCAGCAAACAGCGTCTGATCGGCGAGATCATCGAGATGCACGGTGACCAGGCATCCATTCAGGTCTATGAGGAAACGGAGGGATTAGGACCCGGCGAACCCGTGGAGTCCACAAATGCTCCGCTTTCCGTAGAGCTCGGACCCGGACTCATCGGTTCTATCTACGATGGTATCCAGCGTCCGCTGAACAAGATCATGGAGATCACGCACAGCAACAACCTTTCCAGAGGCGTTGAGGTTGCGGCGCTTGATCATGAGAAGAAATGGGACTTTAAGGCGACGGCTTCCGTCGGCGAGGAAGTAGGCCCCGGCGATATCCTCGGAACGGTCGAGGAGACACCGGTTGTTACACAGAAGATCATGGTTCCTTACGGTGTAAAGGGAACCATCAGATCCATTCAGTCCGGATCCTTCACGATCGATGAGACGGTCGCTGTTGTCGAGACGGACAAAGGCGATAAAAATCTGACCATGTGCCAGAAGTGGCCGGTCCGTAAGGAACGTCCTTACGCAAGGAAACTTTCGCCGGAGACACCTCTGATCACAGGACAGCGTGTCATTGATGCGTTCTTCCCGATCGCCAAGGGCGGTGTCGCTGCCATTCCCGGACCTTTTGGTTCAGGAAAGACCGTAACACAGCATCAGCTCGCCAAGTGGGCAGATGCGGATGTCGTGGTTTACATCGGTTGCGGCGAGCGTGGCAATGAGATGACCGATGTGCTGAACGAGTTCCCTGAACTGAAGGACCCGAGAACAGGCGAGTCTCTGATGAAGAGAACGATTCTGATTGCCAACACTTCCGATATGCCGGTTGCGGCACGTGAGGCTTCCATTTACACAGGTATTACGATCGCGGAGTATTTCCGTGACATGGGTTATTCCGTAGCACTGATGGCAGACTCCACTTCCCGCTGGGCTGAGGCGCTCCGTGAGATGTCCGGCCGTCTGGAAGAGATGCCCGGTGAGGAAGGTTACCCGGCCTATCTGGGTTCGCGTCTTGCGCAGTTCTATGAAAGAGCCGGTCACGTCGTTGCACTCGGAAAGGACGGCCGTGAAGGCATGCTTTCCGCGATCGGAGCCGTATCTCCGCCCGGCGGTGATATCTCCGAGCCGGTTTCCCAGGCGACGCTTCGTATCGTCAAGGTGTTCTGGGCTCTGGATGCGGATCTGGCCTATCAGCGTCACTTCCCGGCCATCAACTGGCTGACCAGTTACAGCCTGTATCTGGACACGCTCGGCAAATGGTTTGACGCGCATGTGGCACCTGACTGGATGGAGACCCGTCAGAACCTGATGAGCCTTCTGCAGGATGAGGCATCACTGAATGAGATCGTAAAGATGGTCGGCATGGATGCCCTGTCGCCGCAGGATCGTCTGAAGATGGAGGCGGCACGGTCGATCCGTGAGGACTTCCTGCATCAGAACTCCTTCGATGAGATCGATACCTACACTTCTCTGAAGAAACAGTATTATATGATGAAACTTGTGTACGCCTACTATGAGCAGGGTACCCGGGCACTTCAGGACGGCGCTTCGATCGACGCGCTCGTCAAGATGAAGGTAAGAGAGCGTATCGGACGTTTCAAATATGTACATGAAGACAGCATCGACGGCGAATACAAAGACGTGCTTGATGCGCTGGCACTTGAGATATCCCAGATCGGAAAGGAGGACTGATCCGTATGCCAAAGGAATACAGAACCATACAGGAAGTAACGGGTCCTCTGATGCTGGTGCAGGGTGTCGAGGGCGTAACCTATAATGAAATGGGAGAGATTGAGCTCGCCAGCGGCGAGACAAGAAAATGCCGTGTGCTTGAGATCGACGGCTCGAACGTACTCGTTCAGCTGTTCGAGGATTCGACCGGTATCAACCTCTCCAACAGCAAGGTAAGATTTCTCGGAAGAGCCATGGAGCTCGGCGTGTCAGAAGATATGCTCGGCCGTGTATTTGACGGTCTCGGCAGAACCATTGACGGAGGACCCGATATTCTTCCTGAGAAAAGAATGGATATCAACGGCCTGCCCATGAACCCGGCAGCCCGTGCGTATCCTTCAGAGTTCATTCAGACCGGTGTATCGGCGATCGATGGTCTGAACACACTGGTCCGCGGACAGAAGCTGCCGATTTTCTCAGCTTCCGGTCTTCCGCATGCACAGCTGGCCGCGCAGATTGCGCGTCAGGCAAAGGTGCGCGGCACGGATGAGCCGTTCGCCGTTGTCTTTGCCGCCATGGGCATCACCTTTGAGGAAGCTCATTTCTTTGAGCAGTCCTTTACGGAGTCAGGCGCCATCGACAGAACGGTTCTGTTCCTGAACCTCGCCAACGACCCCGCTGTTGAGCGTATTTCCACGCCGCGTATGGCGCTGACGGCTGCCGAGTATCTCGCCTTCGAAAAGGATATGCATGTACTGGTTATCCTGACCGATATCACAAACTACGCAGATTCGCTCCGTGAGGTTTCCGCAGCCCGCAAGGAAGTTCCCGGACGCCGCGGCTACCCGGGCTACATGTACACCGACCTCGCTCAGCTGTATGAACGTGCCGGCCGTCAGAAGGGCAAGAAGGGTTCTATTACTCTGATCCCGATTCTGACCATGCCTGAGGATGATAAGACCCACCCGATCCCCGACCTTACCGGATACATCACCGAGGGACAGATTATCCTTTCCCGTGAACTGTACCGCAAGGGCATCACACCGCCGGTCGATGTACTGCCGTCCCTGTCCCGTCTGAAGGATAAAGGTATCGGCGAAGGCAAGACCAGAAAGGATCATGCGGCGACGATGAACCAGCTGTTCGCAGCCTACGCCCGCGGCAAGGACGCCAAGGAACTCATGACCATTCTCGGTGAAGCTGCGCTGACGGATATCGACCTTCTGTATGCGAAATTCGCGGATGAGTTTGAGAAGAAGTATGTAAACCAGGGCTATGACACCGACCGCAGCATCGAGGAGACGCTGGATATCGGCTGGGAGCTTCTGCGCATGCTGCCTCGTGAAGAGCTGAAACGAATTCCTGACGCGATGCTTGACGAGTATTACGATAAGAAAGACTGACACAGAGCTGATGTCAAAGGAGGACACAGATGGCAGCTACACAGGTGAATCCCACCCGGATGGAGCTGACGCGGCTGAAAAAGAAGCTGACGACAGCGATCAGGGGCCATCGCCTTCTGAAAGATAAACGGGATGAGCTCATGAGACAGTATCTCGACCTTGTCCGCGAGAACATGGCGCTCCGGAAGAAAGTGGAAAAAGGCATTGAGGATGCCAACCGGAACTTCGTCCTCGCGAGGGCGGGCATGTCAGAGGAAACCCTGAAGACGGCACTTCTTGCACCGAAACAGGAGATCAGTCTGAAGGTTTCTACGCGGAACGTCATGAGCGTAGATGTCCCTGTTTATCATTACACGACCAGAACGGCGGACAAGAACGATATTTTCTCCTATGGCTTCGCGTTCACATCGGCGGATCTGGACGGCGCCGTACAGTCGCTGTCCGATATCCTGCCGGATATGATCAGACTGGCTGAAACGGAAAAATCCTGCCAGATGATGGCGGCGGAAATCGAGAAGACAAGGCGCAGGGTTAATGCGCTGGAACATGTCATCATTCCGGAGACACAGGAAGGTATCCGCTACATCACCATGAAGCTGGATGAGAATGAGCGAAGTACGCAGGTCCGGCTGATGAAGGTAAAGGATATGGTGCTGAACGACGCGCACCATTACGACGAAAAAATGGCTTCGGGAGAATAACATGATCCTGTCGGCGGAGTTTCCGTCGGCAGGATTTTTCTAAATAATGCCTAAAAAGCGTGAATATTACTGTTGAATTTTGTGAATTGTGTTATAATGAGAAAGGTGTTGTAAAAATAAAGGAAGGAGGAGCAGGAGATGGGATTGTTTACCTTTAAGGGCGGCGTTCATCCGAATGAAGGCAAGGAACTGGCCATGGACAAGGCCGTTGTTGAACTGAAGCCCGGTAAAGAGTTAGTCTATCTGCTGTCACAGCACATCGGTGCCCCCGCGAAGGCGGTTGTCGCAAAGGGGGATCATGTTCTGGCCGGACAGAAAATCGCTGAGGCAGGCGGTTTTGTTTCGGCACCCATTCATGCGTCTGTTTCCGGTACGGTGACCGGGATTGAGAGGCGTAAAAACGCGACAGGCGGCATGGTGGACGCGGTCATCGTGGAAAACGATGAGCAGTATGAGTCGGTTAAGTTTGAGGAGGCGGATCCGGACAGTCTTTCCAGAGACGACATTCTGGCCAGAATCCGCGAGGCAGGCGTAGTCGGCATGGGCGGCGCCGGATTCCCGACAGCGGTCAAACTGGCACCGAAGGATCCGTCGACGGTTGACCATATCCTGGTGAACGGTTCCGAGTGCGAGCCCTATCTGACATCAGATTACCGCTGCATGATGGAACAGCCCGAAAAGATCGTCGCAGGTCTGGAGATCATTCTGAAGCTCTTCAAGCCGGAATGCCGGGGCGTGATCTGTATCGAGAACAACAAGCCGAAGGCCATCGAAATCATGAAGAAGGCGGTTCAGGGTCATGCGAACATGAGCGTGGCTGTGATGAAGACCAAATACCCGGAAGGTGCCGAGCGGTGCCTGATCAACGCCATCACCGGACGTTATGTGAATTCAAAAATGCTGCCTGCGGATGCCGGATGCGTTGTGGATAACGTCGGTACCGTGATGGCTGTCTATGATGCCGTAAAACTCGGAAAACCGTGCACACACCGTGTGTTCACGCTTTCCGGTGATGCGGTGAAGAATCCCGGAAACTTCCTTGTTCCCGTTGGCATGAGTTATCAGGAGATCGTTGATCAGGCCGGCGGATTCAGCAGTGATCCGGAAAAGCTGATCTCCGGCGGTCCGATGATGGGATTTGCCCTGTTTGATCTGAACGTTCCGGTGACGAAGACCTCCGGAGCGATTACCGCGTTCCTGAAGGATGAAGTATCTCAGGCAAAAGAGACCGCATGCATCAGCTGCGGACGCTGCCTGCACGGATGTCCTGCAAGACTGATGCCCTGCAGGCTCGCGGATTTTGCCGAGCACGGTGACGCCGGATCTTTTGAGGCTTATTACGGCCTGGAATGCGTGAACTGCGGATCCTGCAGCTATCAGTGTCCTGCGAAACGGCCGCTTGCGGCGGAAATCAACATGATGCGCCAGACGGTACTTGGCAACAAGAAGAAAGCAGCAGCCGCGAAGAAGGCTGCCGCGGCAAAAAAGGCAAGCGCGTGAGGAGGATAGAAAATGAGCGGTCAGATAAAGGTTTCTGTCTCACCTCATGTAAGAGACAGCATCACAACCTCGAAGATCATGCTGTACGTCATCATTGCACTGATGCCGGCGACGATCTTCGGTATCATCAATTTCGGAGCCCATGCGCTGCTGATCATCCTTGTGTCGATCGCGAGTGCGGTGGCTTCTGAATACTGCTATGAGAAGTTAATGAAGAAGCCCGTCACGACCGGCGATCTGTCGGCAGTTGTCACGGGACTTCTGATCGGACTGAACATGCCGCCGGAAATCGCATGGTGGATTCCGGTTGTCGGCTCCGTGTTCGCCATTATTGTCATCAAGCAGCTGTACGGCGGCATCGGCCAGAACTTCATGAACCCGGCCCTCGGCGCCAGATGCTTCCTGCTGATCTCCTTCTCCAGCCAGATGACGACCTATGCGGCAGGAGATAAATTCGCAAATCTCGCTGATTTTGTTCAGGGCGAATTCATCACGCATGAATCCGGTGCCCTGGATGCGCTTTCCGGCGCGACACCGCTGGCTTATCTGAAGCAGGGATTTGATTTTAACCT
>ONOC01000048.1 GCA_900319355.1 uncultured Eubacteriales bacterium
CCCATCAGTTCAATATACAGATACAGGTTTTCCAGATCCCCGATTGTATTATGATGACGCAGGGTGATCTTACACCATCTGTCAAGACCTGCCTGTTCAATGGATTCCATTGTTGCACCTTCCAGATATTTTCTGAGAACCATGACGAAATTGCCCGGCTCAGCAGGGGTAGGATAGTCTCTTTTTGAAAACAGAAGGCGGTTGTAAACGGAGTGACAGGAAACCAGCAGCTGGACTTTGCCTGGCGTACCATGCGCCTGAAACAGGATTTCCGTATTGGAAATCTGCCAGATTTTCTGAATCCTTAAGGGCATTGCCGCAGAGATTTCAGGAATGATTTTATGCAGTAGAATTCCGTCCAAAGCCATACAAGTTTTACCTCACAGTAGTATAGTATATCATGTTGACGTAGATTGATCGGAAGTGTAAATTAATCTCAGGAGGATTCACATGACAAAAAAGGGGCTTTTGATTGTATTAAGCGGACCATCCGGTGTCGGCAAGGGAACAATTTTAAAGGAATTTGTAAATGATCCGGATCTGAAGCTTGCCTACTCTGTTTCCATGACTACCCGCAAGCAGAGACCAGGTGAAGTTGACGGTGTCAATTATCATTTCGTTACCAGGGAAGAATTTGAAAGAGCAAGAGATAACGGTGAATTGCTGGAATCAGCAGAATTTGTCGGCAATTACTACGGTACACCGTTGAAGGAAGTTGAAAAGCTGCGTGCAGAAGGCAGAAATGTTCTGCTTGAAATTGAAGTACAGGGCTGCCAGCAGGTGCGCGAAAAGGTCGCTGATGCTTTGACAATTTTCATTGTACCGCCGAGCATGGAAGATCTGGAAAAGCGGATCAGAGGCCGCAATACAGAACCGGAAGAAATTGTTCAGGAAAGATTGGCCAAAGCCAGCAAGGAAATGGAACTCATCTCTCAGTACAAGTATGTTGTCTGCAACGATGATCCTAAGCTTGCCGCAGACATTATCCGTGTCATTATCAAGCGGTACATGGCTGCCAACGTCTGAGCATTTCATAAACAGTTCAGATCGGAGAGGATGCACTTCTGTGTGTCCTTTTTTTATTTTCCGTCATACAAATTCATCAGATTGTAATAAAAACTTCTGCAGGGCACTTGCGAAAGCGGTTACATTCATCTATACTGGAAACCAGAAAGAATAAATGGGTTTCCAAATGAATGAAGAAGAAATACTGGCATCAGCTGCCAGACAATTCCAGAAATCGGGATTGAAATTTACAATGCTCGATGTGGCCAATGATCTCCACATCGCCAAGAAAACAATTTACCAGTTCTACAGCGGCAAGGAAGAACTTCTGACTGCCATGCTGGATACCGGTTTTGCAAGAATCCATGCCCGCAAGAAAGAAATTCTTGACCAGGACATTTCCATTCCGGAAAAAATCCAGCAGGTCATGATTGCCATGCCGGATTCCTTTGAAGTCATTGACTTCCGCCAGCTGTCCGATCTGAAAGAAAAATATCCGAAGGTTTACGCCAGGCTGCGCAGGCACCTGGAAACCGACTGGGAACCGGTCATCAATGAAATCCAGAAGGGGATCGATGCCGGGGTTGTGAGGAACATTTCCATCCCGGTCTTAAGAACGATGGTCACGGCTTCCTTTGAAACTTTTCTTTCTACTAATGTGCTGAAATCTGAAGGCATTCAATACAACGATGCTCTGAATCAGATGATGGACATCATCATGAACGGTATTGCGGAGGATAAAAAATGAGAGAAATTATCAATAACAACTGGGAATTCACAAGTCATTGGAGCGATGCATTCCTGCATGGCGCAAAAGGCGAGGAAATTGTCCGGATTCCTCATACAGTAAAAGAAGTGCCTCTGCATTATGCAGATCCTGATTCTTATCAGATGATCGCCGGCTACCGGAAGACGCTTTCCTTCAAAGATAAGGATAAAAACAAGAGATATTTCCTGATCTTTGAAGCAGCTGCCCATATCGCAACCGTCTGGTTCAACGGCAAAGAACTCGGCACTCATTGTAACGGCTATACTTCTTTCCGCTATGAAATTACCGGCCTGGTTGATTTTGAAAAAGACAATGTTGTCACTGTTCGTCTGGATACAACGGAAAATCCTTCCGTGCCGCCGTTCGGTTTTGTGATTGATTATCTGACATACGGCGGGATTTACCGCAATGTCATTCTTGAAGAAAGAGAACAGAACTACATCAAAGATGCTTTCCTGAAAACACCAAATCTTCACACGCTGGATATTGATGTGCAGGTGGAAGGAAAAGAAGAAACCATTACAGCGGAACTTCTCAAAGACGGAAAAGTTCTGGCAGAAAAAGAGAAGAAGGGTGAAAACGGAACCGTCTCTCTGATTGTGGACGGGGCTGAACCATGGTCACCAGAGCATCCTGCTTTATATACATGCCGTCTTACTTATGGCAAAGACGTACAGGAATATACATTTGGTTTCCGCACCATTGCAGTTGATGAAAATCACTTTCTGTTAAACGGAGAACCATATTTTGTCAGAGGTCTGAACCGCCATCAGTGCTTCCCGTATGCAGGATACGCAGTACCGGATGCCTTACAGGTGGAAGATGCCAGGATTCTGAAAGAAGAACTGGGCGTCAATGCGGTCAGAACTTCTCATTATCCGCAATCTCATGCATTCCTGGATGCCTGTGACCGGCTCGGCATGTATGTGCTCGATGAATATGTCGATATGTGGTATATTCACAAACTGAAATATGATTATGCAGGGAAGATGCCGGACTGGTGGCAGAATGACCTCCATGATATGGTCGACAGGGATTTTTCTCATCCCTCTGTCGTTATGTATTCCACCGGCAATGAGGTGACGGAGACAGGCGAGGCGCGCGGTATTGAACTCATCGGCGAAATGACGGATTTCATCCATCAGCTTGACCGGACAAGACCGGTGACCTGCGGAATCAATATTTCTCTCAATGTCATGAGTTCGTTCGGCCGCGGGATTTACTCGAACGAAAAGGCCGCCGCAGATGAGCAGACAGATGCCGTGGAGCAGACCGGAAAGAAGAGCAGACTGTCCGGGTCTCTTCTGTATAATACGGTGACGGGTATCATCGGCCGCGAAGCCATGAAGAAGACGGCGGCGATGAAGCGGGGAGACGCGGTGACACGCGACGCCTATGCAAAGCTGGATATTGCCGGATACAATTACGGCATTGACCGGTATAAGGCGGACCTGAAGAAGTACCCGCACCGTCTCATTCTGGGAACGGAGACGTTCTGCTCCGACGCTGACCGGTTCTGGAAAATGGCACAGGATGAGCCGAGACTTATCGGCGATTTTGTCTGGGCAGGCATGGACTACCTCGGCGAGACGGGCATCGGTTCCTGGGAATACCGGGATTATGCGGATCCGGATGACAGGGCGGGCTGGATCTCGGCCGGCAGCGGCAGGCTGGACCTGACCGGCGCGGAAACCGGCGAAGCGCTGTATACGAAGACCGCGTTCCATGTGGACAACGGGCCGTATCTCTGTGTGAGACCGGTCTACGAGACAGGAGCGCACACACCCTCCTCATGGAAGATGACGGATGCGATGCCGAGCTGGTCCTGGAGCGGCTGTGAGGGACTGAAGGCTGACATTGAGGTGTATACACAGGCGGATGTGGTCGAGATTTTTCTGAACGGACGCAGAGTGGCGGGAACCGGTCACATCAGGAATGGTGTCGCTTCATTCAGAATTCCTTACGCGGACGGGCTCCTGCAGGCGGTGACTTATGACCGCGCAGGCGATGAGACAGGCGCGGTTTCTCTGAAGACGGCCGGACCGGAGACGGTTCTCCGGCTGCTTCCGGAAAAGGATCAGGTCAGAAGCGGCCATCTGGTTTATGTAAGGATACGTTATACGGATGATGAAGGTATTCTGAAGCCGATGCAGCATCACCAGGTAAAAATCGCCGTTTCCGGCGGCACACTGGCCGCTCTCGGCAGCGGCTGCCCGTATCAGCCTGACGGTTTCCTGACAGATACGGTAAAGACCCGTTACGGTGAGGCAATGGCCATCGTGCGTGCCGGTTCGGGAGACAGCCTGACGGTGAGCGCGGAGGACGCGGAGGGAATGACCGCGGAACTGAATGTGAAAATAACAGATGACTGATGACGGCGGCGAACTTCAGACGGAGGCGGATCGTATGGCAGGTATTGATCAGAGCAGGATCAGAAATTTTTGTATCATAGCGCACATTGACCACGGCAAATCGACGCTGGCGGACCGGATCATCGAGAAGACCGGTCTTCTGACCAGCCGTGAGATGCAGGATCAGGTGCTGGACAACATGGATCTGGAGCGCGAGCGCGGGATTACCATCAAGGCGCAGGCGTGCCGTATCATCTATAATGCGAAGGACGGGCAGGAGTACATCCTGAACATGATCGATACCCCCGGTCACGTTGATTTTAATTACGAGGTTTCCCGGTCACTCGCGGCCTGTGACGGCGCCGTTCTGGTGGTGGATTCGACGCAGGGCGTCGAGGCGCAGACCGTCGGCAACGTCTATCTCGCGATGGAGCACGATCTGGAGATTTTTCCGGTGCTCAACAAGATCGATCTGCCCAGCGCCCACCCGGAAGAGGTGAAGCAGGAGATCGAGGATATCATCGGCATTGAGGCGGAAGATGCGCCGGAAATCTCGGCAAAGACGGGGCAGAATGTGGAAGAGGTGCTCGAGGATATCGTGAAAAAAATCCCCGCACCGGACGGCGACCCGAAGGCTCCGCTGAAGGCGCTGATTTTTGACTCCGTGTATGATGCCTACAAGGGCGTGATCATTTCTGTCAGGATCCGTGACGGCTCGGTAAAGCCGGGTGACCGCATCAGACTGATGGCGACGGGCGCCGAGGAAGAGGTGGTCGAGGTCGGATATTTCGGTGCCGGCCAGATGATCCCCTGCGATGAGCTGACGACGGGCATGGTGGGGTATATCACCGCGAGCATCAAGAGAATTCAGGACACCCGCGTCGGTGATACCGTGACGAACGCCGACCGGCCGTGTGACGAGGCGCTTCCGGGCTATAAGAAGGTCCAGCCGATGGTCTACTGCGGACTGTACACGGAAGATCCGACGAAATATCCGGATCTCCGCGACGCGCTGGAGAAGCTGGAGCTGAATGATGCCTCCCTGTTCTATGAACCGGAAACGTCGGCGGCACTCGGTTTCGGATTCCGATGCGGATTTCTGGGACTGCTTCATCTGGAGATCGTGACCGAGAGGCTTGAGAGAGAGTATGACCTTGATCTGATCACGACGGCACCGGGCGTTGTCTACAAGGTTCACAAAACAAACGGCGAGGTGATAGAGCTCACGAATCCGTCCAATCTGCCGGATCCCGCGGAGATCGACTATATGGAAGAGCCGATCGTGAAGGCGGAGATCATGGTGACGAAGGATTATGTCGGCGCGATCATGCAGCTCTGCGAGGAAAGGCGCGGAGAGTACCAGAACATGGAATATCTCGAGGCGAACCGCGCGCTTCTCACGTATCATATGCCGCTGAACGAGATTATCTATGATTTCTTTGACGCACTGAAATCGAGATCGCACGGCTATGCTTCGCTGGATTATGAGATGCTCGGCTATCAGAGAAGTGAGCTCGTGAAGCTGGATATCCTGGTGAACAGGGAGCCGGTGGATGCGCTCTCCTTCATTGTTTTCGCGGATTCCGCCTACGAGCGTGGCAGAAAAATGTGTGAGAAGCTGAAGGATGAGATTCCGAGGCAGCTTTTTGACATCCCGGTTCAGGCGGCGATCGGTTCGAAGGTGATCGCAAGGGAGACCGTGAAGGCACTGAGAAAGGATGTTCTCGCCAAGTGCTACGGCGGCGATATTTCGAGAAAAAAGAAGCTGCTGGAGAAGCAGAAGGAAGGAAAGAAGAGAATGCGCCAGTTCGGAAACGTGGAAATTCCGAAGGAGGCCTTCCTGAATGTACTGAAGCTGGATGAACAGTGATGGAAGTCTATATACATATCCCGTTCTGCGTCAGGAAGTGCGCCTACTGCGACTTCCTGAGCTTTGCGGCTGATGATGAACTGAAGAGCAGATACATGGACGCCCTTGTGACGGAGATCAGGGATTTTCCGCATGATCCGCCGGTATCGGCGGAAAGCGTCTATATCGGCGGCGGCACGCCGTCTATTCTGCCCGCAGAACAGATCGCGGGGATCATGGATGCCGTGCGTGAGGTCTTTATCCTGGATGCCGACGCGGAGATTTCCATGGAAGCCAATCCCGGTACGGTTACGGAGGAAAAGCTGCGGGTATACCGGGATTCGGGCATCAACCGGCTCAGCTTCGGATGCCAGTCCGCTGACGATGAGGAACTGAAAGCGCTTGGCAGAATCCACACCTGGGAACAGTTTACGGAGAGCTTTGCGCTCGCGAGAAAAGCCGGATTTACGAATCTGAACATTGATCTGATGTCCGGTCTGCCGGGTCAGACGGAAGCATCATGGGAAAAATCACTCCGCAGCGCCGCGGCGCTTTCCCCGGAACATATTTCCGCCTACAGTCTGATTCTGGAGAAAGGCACGCCGATGTATGACCGTTATGATGCCCAGGCGGCGCTGCTGGAAAAGGGCATCAGTGAGGCGGAACTCCGGAAGAAAATCAGCGCGGACAGGTATCTGCCGGATGAAGAAACAGAACGCCGGATGTATGACCGGACGGCTGAGATTCTGTCGGAATACGGATTCCGTCAGTATGAGATTTCCAACTATGCAAAGGAAGGATACGCCTGCCGGCACAACATCGGCTACTGGACAGGTGTGCCCTATGTGGGTGTGGGACTGGGTGCTTCCTCTTATATGAAAACCACCCGGTACCGGAATACGTCGGATATGGCGCTGTACTTAAGGGATTCTTCCCTCGGACGCAAGTGGGAATCACTGAATGAGAAAGACCTGATGGCAGAGTTTGTGATCCTCGGACTTCGCATGACGGAGGGATTCAGCAGGGGAGAATTTCTGCACCGGTTCGGCCGTGATATCGACAGAGTTTACGGCAGCGTTATTGACAGATATGTTAAACTGGGTCTTCTGGAGGAGAAAAACGGGAGAATCCGGCTGACGAGGCAGGGCATCTCCGTTTCCAACACAGTGATGGAGGATTTTCTCCCCTGAACCGTTGAAATAACGCAATAATTGATATAAAATATTTTATAAATATATCAGGGAGATTCATGGCAGATAAATTTATCAGAATCCGCGGAGCCGCGGAGAACAATCTGAAGGGAATTAATGTGGACATTCCAAGAGACAAACTGGTCGTCTTCACCGGTCTGTCAGGCTCGGGGAAAAGTTCACTGGCATTTGATACCATTTACGCAGAGGGACAGCGTCGCTACATGGAAAGCCTTTCTTCCTATGCACGTCAGTTCCTGGGCCAGATGGAGAAGCCGAAGGTGGAGTCGATCGAGGGACTTCCTCCGGCCATCTCAATCGATCAGAAGTCCACGAACAGGAATCCCCGGTCAACGGTCGGCACCGTGACGGAGATCTATGATTATTTCCGTCTTCTCTACGCCAGGATCGGCACGCCTCACTGTCCGAAATGCGGCAGGGAGATCAGCCGGCAGACCGTAGACCAGATGACGGAACAGGTGATGGCGCTTCCGGAGGGTACAAGGATCCAGCTGCTTGCGCCTGTTGTCCGCGGGAAGAAGGGACGCCACGAGAAGATTTTTGAACAGGCCCGCCGGTCCGGCTATGTGCGTGTCATGGTGGATGGAAACCGGTACGATCTCTCGGAGCAGATTCAGCTCGACAAGAACATCAAGCATAACATTGAAATCATTGTCGACCGGCTGATTGTGAAACCCGGCATCGAGCAGCGTCTCACAGACTCGATCGAAAATGTGCTGAAGCTGACGGACGGCCTCCTTCTGGTGGATACGATGGACGGGAAGATGAAGAGCTTTTCCGAGAGTTTTTCCTGTC
The DNA here is from genome assembly GCA_900319355.1 of uncultured Eubacteriales bacterium. Taxonomy (GTDB): domain Bacteria; phylum Bacillota; class Clostridia; order Lachnospirales; family Lachnospiraceae; genus Bilifractor. Next base: position 7,981 of record ONOC01000048.1, read on the forward strand.
CGTACTGCGGCATCAGTATCGACGAGATCGAGCCGAGGTCTTTTTCTTTCAATAATCCCTTCGGTGCCTGTCCGACCTGCGGCGGTATCGGATACAAGATGGAGTTTTCCGAGGGCCTGATGATCCCGAATCCCACGCTTTCCATCAATGACGGGGCCATTGCGGTTCCGGGGTGGCAGTCCGCGAATGTGAAGGGGAGTTTTACCAACTGTCTGCTGGAGGCACTTTCAGAGGAGTATCATTTCTCCCTTTCCACGCCGTTCCAGGACTATCCGAAGGAGATTCACGACATACTGATCTATGGTACGAACGGTCATTCGGTCAAGGTGAAATATACCGGGCAGCGCGGCACCGGCGTGTATGACGTTGCCTTTGAGGGGCTGATCCGGAATGTGGAGCGGAGGTACCGTGAGGCAGGCGAATCCGCAAAGCATGAATATGAGAATTTCATGAATATTGAGCCCTGTCCGGACTGTCACGGCATGAGACTGAAGCCTTCGGCGCTTGCTGTGACCGTGGGCGGCAGGAATATATACGAGATTACGAATCTTCCGGTCGGCGATCTGTATCAGTTTATGGAAAAACTGGAGCTGACGGAGTATCAGCACATGATCGGAGACCAGATCATAAAGGAGATCCGCTCCAGAGTGAAGTTTCTGATTGATGTGGGACTGGATTATCTGACGCTGGCGCGCCCGGCGGGATCGCTTTCCGGCGGAGAGTCGCAGCGGATCCGTCTTGCGACGCAGATCGGATCCGGCCTCGTCGGCGTAGCCTACATTCTGGATGAGCCGAGCATCGGCCTTCATCAGAGAGATAACGGCAAGCTTCTCGGGACGCTGAAGCACCTGCGTGACCTGGGGAATTCCGTGATCGTCGTGGAACACGATGAGGAGACGATGCGTGCCGCGGATCAGATCGTGGATATCGGACCCGGCGCCGGTGAGCACGGCGGCGAACTGGTGGCTCAGGGTACGGTGGATGATATCATCCGGTCGAAGCGGTCTGTCACAGGACGGTATCTCTCCGGAGAACTGAAGATCGAAGTTCCGAAGACGAGAAGGACGCCGAAGGACTGGATGATCGTGAGGGGTGCGCAGGAGCACAACCTCAAAAATATCGATGTGCGCATTCCGCTTGGTGTTTTCACCTGTGTGACCGGTGTTTCCGGCTCGGGGAAGAGCTCGCTGATCGATGAGATTGTATACAAGCGCCTGCAGAGGCAGCTGAACCACGCCCTTGTCGTGCCGGGAAAGCATCGTGACATCGAAGGTGTGACGAAGCTGGACAAGGTCATCAATATCGATCAGTCGCCGATCGGACGCACGCCGCGCTCGAACCCGGCGACATACACGGGCGTTTTTGATATCATCCGCGACCTGTTTGCAGCGACAACGGATGCAAAGGCGAGAGGATATAAGAAGGGACGCTTCAGCTTCAATGTCAGAGGCGGCCGGTGCGAGGCCTGTCAGGGCGACGGCATTGTGAAGATTGAGATGCATTTCCTGCCGGATGTTTATGTACCCTGCGAGGTCTGCGGAGGAAAACGGTACAACCGTGAGACGCTGGAGGTCAGATACCGTGGGAAGAGCATCTATGATGTGCTGAACATGACGGTGGAGGAAGCGCTGGACTTTTTCAGCCATGTACCGTCGGTGAAGAATAAGATTCAGACACTCTATGATGTCGGTCTGGGCTACATCCGGCTCGGACAGCCTTCGACGGAGCTTTCCGGCGGAGAGGCGCAGCGAATCAAGCTGGCGACGGAGCTTTCCAGAAGAAGCACGGGAAAAACCTGTTATATTCTGGATGAGCCGACGACGGGACTTCACTTCGCAGATGTCCACCGGCTGGTTGACATGCTGCAGCGGCTCACGGAAAACGGCAATACGGTGATCGTCATCGAGCACAATCTGGATGTGATCAAGACAGCGGACTATATCATCGATATGGGACCGGAGGGCGGAGACCGCGGCGGCACCGTCGTGGCCTGCGGCACACCGGAGGAAGTGGCCCGGTCGGAGAATTCCTGGACCGGCAGATATCTGAAACCCATGCTGAATGGAAATGCATAAAGTTTTTTTTGCCGCAGTGCAGTGGTGCGGCGCACTATAGAATAAATGTCTGGAGGGCATAAAGCATGCCGGCAGTAACCGATATTGGAATAGATCTCGGCACCTCGACGGTGATCGTCTATGTCAGAGGTAAGGGGATTCTCTATCAGGAACCATGTATCGCTTCATATGACAGCGATGCCTCAAGAATCACAGGCTTCGGTTCCGAGGCGGCCGCCCGGATCGGGCGCACCGCAGGCAGTGCCGTGGGTATCCGTCCGCTGAAGGACGGTGTGATCTCGGATTTTGTCGTGATGGAGCGGATGCTCCGGTATTTTATCCGGAAATCCCTCGGCCTCCGCAATATCCTGAAACCCAGAATCTGCATCTCAGTGCCGAGCGGTGTGACCGACCTCGGCAGACGGGAACTGGAAGAGGCGTCGTACCGGGCGGGTGCCCGCGAAACGGTGATCATTGAGGAGCCCGTGGCGGCAGCACTCGGAGCGGGACTGGATATTTCCCGCCCTTCCGGCAACCTCGTGGTCTGCGTCGGCGGAGATATCACGGAGATTGCCGTCATTTCCATGGGCGGTATCGTGATGCTTCAGACGATCAAAATCGCCGGCAACTCCTTTACGTCAGCCATTCAGGAATACATCAGAGCGGAAAAGGGCGTGATCATCGGCAGACTGAGAGCGGAGGAAATCAAGATAGCCCTTGCGTCAGTCTCATCGGATCCTTCCGTCCGCTCGGTGCGCGTGAAGGGACGGGATCAGGATTCGGCCGTGCCGCGGGAAATCGAGATTACGGCGCAGGAAGTGAAAAAAATCATGGCGACTCCGGTGCATCAGATCGTGGATGCCGTCAGGGCGGTCATTGAGAAGACACCGCCGGATCTGGCCAATGATGTGGCGGAGCGCGGCATTGTGCTCACAGGCGGCGGTGCCATGCTGAGCGGACTGGAGCACGCCATGGAGAAATCAACCGGGATCCGTACCATCCTGACAGATGCGCCGCAGCAGGCGGCAGCCATCGGAACCGGCAAATATATCCGGATGGCATCAGAGCTCGACAGGCAGAGAGCATAAGCTGTCGGGAGAGATAACACAGAAGACGGAAAAGACGCAGGAGAGGCATATGGCAGACAGCATCGAAGGATACGTACAGCATATCGTTTACCGGAATGATGAAAACGGATATACGGTCCTTGTTCTGGAAGTGAAAAATGATGAGGTGACCTGCGTCGGCAGTGTGCCTGCTGTCGAGGAGGGAGCATACCTGAAGGCGGAGGGAGAATACAGGATCCATCCGACCTATGGCATGCAGTTTCATATGAACAGCGCGCAGGTGTCCGTGCCGCAGAACGGCATCGCGCTGGAACGGTATCTGGGAAGCGGTGCCATCAAAGGCATCGGCCCGGCGCTTGCCTCCAGAATCATTAAGAAATTCGGCGATGATACCATGCGGATTCTCGAAGAAGAGCCGGAACGCCTCGCTGAAGTCCGGGGAATCAGCGAGAAAAAAGCCCGGGAGATCGGCGTACAGGCCATAGAAAAATCACAGATGCAGAACGCGCTGATTTTTCTTGCCCAGTACAATATTCCGCTGTCCCTCGGTATCAGGATCTACAACCGCTATCAGGATACGCTTTATCAGGTGCTCCGGCAGAATCCGTATCAGCTGGCGGACGATATAGAGGGTGTCGGTTTCAAAAGAGCGGATGAGATCGCGGCAAAGGTCGGCATCAGCAGAGATTCCGAATTCAGGATCAGGAGTGCGATCCTCTACGTGCTGAGTCAGGCATCGGGGGAAGGCCATATGTATCTTCCTCAGGACGTACTGACCCGGCGGGTCGTGTCACTGCTCGGAACAGATCCGGCGTCGACGGATGTGGAACCGGAACTGACGAATCTGTCTGTAGAGAAAAAAATCGTCCGGAAGCAGCCGCAGAATGCCGGAGATCCGGCAGGCGGCAGCCTCATCTATGCGTCTTCGGCGTATTTTACAGAGCTTGACACAGCGAGGATGCTGAATGATCTGAATGTCGTCACCGGTGAGAAACCGGAGGAAGTCGACCGGAGAATCCGGAAGGTCGAGCAGGAGGATGATCTGGTACTTGATGATCTGCAGCGTGAAGCCGTCCGCACCGCAGCCTGTCACGGCATCATGGTACTGACAGGCGGTCCCGGCACGGGAAAAACGACGACAATCAATACCATGATTCGCTATTTTCAGTCGGAAAAGCTGAACATTGCTCTGGCCGCGCCGACGGGGCGCGCGGCGAAGCGCATGACGGAAGCCACGGGTCGGGAGGCATCGACCATTCACCGTCTTCTTGAGGTCTCGGGCATGTCCGATGACTCCCCGTCCGTTCAGTTTGAGCGGAATGATGATAATCCGCTGGAGCAGGATGTCATTATCATCGATGAAGCTTCGATGGTTGATATCTATCTCATGCATGCGCTGCTGAAGGCTGTGGTTCCGGGAACCCGCCTGGTTCTTGTGGGTGACCGCTATCAGCTTCCCAGCGTGGGACCGGGCAGTGTGCTGAAGGATATCATAAGATCAGGAGAGTTTCCCGTTGTCACACTGAACAAGATTTTCCGGCAGGCGCAGGAAAGCGACATCATCGTCAACGCACACAGAATCAACGCCGGAGAACCGGTCAGAACCGATAACAGAAGCAGGGATTTTTTCTTCCTGAAAAGTCAGGATGCCGGCGTCGTGCAGCAGGCGATTCTCGCCCTTGTGGCGTCAAAACTTCCCCGATATGTCCATGCCGCCGTGTCGGATATTCAGGTACTGACACCTTCAAGAAAGGGTGCGCTAGGCGTGGAGAACCTGAACCAGTATCTGCAGCGGTATCTGAACCCGTCGTCCCCTGAGAAGAAGGAAAAGGAGACGGCACAGGGCATATTCCGCGAGGGCGACAAGGTCATGCAGATCCGCAATGACTATCAGCTCGAGTGGGAGGTACGGAACCGCTACGGAATCGCAGCGGACAGCGGTCTCGGGGTTTTCAACGGCGACATGGGTGTCATCCGTTCCATCGAACCGGACACCGAGCTCCTGACGGTGGCATATGAGGAAGGGAAAATCGTCGACTACACGTTCAATCAGCTCGACGAACTTGAGCTTGCCTATGCAGTGACCGTCCACAAGGCACAGGGAAGCGAATATCCGGCCGTCGTGATCCCTCTTCTCGGCGTGCCGCGCATGCTTCAGACCAGAAATCTTCTCTACACGGCTGTGACCCGTGCGAGAAAATGCGTCGTACTTATCGGCGATCTGGATACCTTTCAGTATATGATCAGCAACGGAACCGAGGAATGCCGGTATACGTCTCTCGCGGGCAGAATCCGTGAGATGGCATCAGCCGACAGCGCTCTTTCGGATTTCTGACAAAAAACGCGCCGGTTCCGGCGCGGGAGGCTCCATGAAACAGAAAAAAGTTCATAAAGGCGGGGAAAGCATCACAGCGCTGCTTTTCCCGCGTCACTGTCCGGTCTGCGACCGGCTGCTCGCCGACGATGAGCCGTATCTGTGCCGCAGATGTGCGTCAGAACTGGTCTTCGTCAGGGAACCGGTCTGCATGAAATGCGGGAGACCGCTGGACAGAGAAAGCGCAGAACTCTGCGATGCGTGCCGGAGACGGGAGCACCGGTTCATCCGCGGATTTGCACCCTTTCTGTACCGGGGTGCCGTACAGGCCTCCGTTCTCAGATTCAAATACGGGGGAAGAGCAGAATATGCCGGCTTCTATGCCAGGGCCATCTGTACCTTCGGGAAGGAAAAGCTGGCGCTCTGGAAACCCGCCTGCGTCATCCCGGTTCCGGTCCATCCCTTAAGGTACTGCACAAGAGGTTACAACCAGGCCGCTGTCACAGCGGTGGAGATCGCGCGTCTTCTGAACATCCCGGAATGCGGAAATCTCGTCAGACGCACCCGCAACACCAGGCCGCAGAAAGGCCTTGCACCGTCCGACCGCAGAAAAAATCTGAGCGGCGCTTTTCATGTCCCGGACGGCACGGTATTTCCCGAAACCGTTCTTCTTGTCGATGACATCTACACCACAGGAGCCACCATGGACGAACTCACGGAGACTGTCATGGCTCACGGCGCGAAGCAGGTGTATTTCGCAGCGATCGCGATCGCACCCGGGATGACCTGACGGTGCGCCGCTCAGGCAGATCTGAAGTTACAGTTCGGACGTTGCCGGCCACTGTCACACATGGAGACTTCCGGCCTCGACACGCTCTCGCTTGTCCTCGGCGCAGCGGTGGTAAGCTCGGTCATCGCTTCGCTCGTCCTCGCCAACCACCGGCGCCTGCGGAGGTCTCGGCCCGGAAGTCTCCATGCGTTCCGTGGCTCTGGGAATGTGTGTGCTCAGCGTCGGCGGCCGTGGGATACACGGCGAATGTGACCGGAGCGAAAA
>ONOC01000005.1 GCA_900319355.1 uncultured Eubacteriales bacterium
CTCTCCGTCAGCAGTCCCTCGGAACGAAGCAGCATGCCGATCTGACGCACAGACATATCGTCCGTGATGGTCACCGTCACTGCCCGTCCTTCTCCGGTATCCACCGGCTCTTCGTCAAAAACCTCATAGCCCAGTGTATAGGCTTTTCTTGCAATGAAAATCAGCAGGACTACCAGCGCGATCAGCACAAGGATGTAAAGAACTCCTCTGATGCCGCCGATCGCGATCCGGTATCCCAGACTTTCCTGTTCTCTGTCTCTGTCAGACATTCACTGTACCTCCTGCACGCACCTTATGAATCGGGAAGGCTCACGATCACTTCCTCGCTGATCGCATCCGTCACCTTCCGGAGCATGGCGCAGACCGCACTTTCCGCATCCAGATAATCGGCCGCGAGAGGATTTTTCGTCAGCCGTTCAAAATCACGGGTCATGTAGTCGGTCTCGTCAAAGATATCCCGATTGGAATTCTGCATCTCAAAGACGCGGCTCCGGTACTCATTCACTGCTTTCTTCACGTCAGGATGAACCTGCAGCTGAGCTTCCAGCTCGCGATAACGCCGGTATTCATCCGAATGTCTCATGGCCTCTATCAGTTCTCTGAGTTTTTTATCCACTTCACTCATGCGCAAATCCCCAGGACATACCTGCTTTATGCTTCCATAATAATCGGAAGAATCATGGGACGACGCTGCGTCCTCTTCCAGACGAAACTGCCGAGTGCTTCCTTGATGGTCGACTTCAGCCGTCCCCAGTCCGTAATATGCTGATCCAGACACTCATCAAGCGCGTCGGAAACGACAATGCGCGCCTCATCCATCAGATCTTCCGACTCACGGACATAAACAAATCCTCTGGACACGATATCCGGTCCCGCGATCAGTTCGCCGCTCGCCTTTTCCAGTGTAAGCACGACGATCAGAATACCATCCTCTGACAGATGCTGACGATCCCGCAGAACGATATTGCCGACATCTCCGACGCCGAGCCCGTCGACCATCACTTCTCCGGTCTCCACCGATCCCGTGATTTTTGCACTGTTCTGATCAAGCTCCAGCACATTGCCCGTTTTCATAATGAAAATATTTTCCTTCGGGATGCCCAGTTCCAGCGCGATGTTCTTCTGTGCCACCAGATGGCGGTATTCGCCGTGCACGGGAATCGCATACTTCGGCTTTACCAGCGAATAGATCAGCTTGATATCCTCCTGGCAGGCATGGCCCGATACATGAACATCCTGAAAAATCACCTCGGCGCCCTTCTCATAGAGCTCGTTGATGACATTCGACACGGCCTTTTCATTTCCCGGAATGGCATGGGAAGAGAACACAATCAGATCACCCGGCTTGATCGTCACTTTTTTATGAATGTCAGCCGCCATTCTGGACAGCGCCGCCATGGATTCTCCCTGGCTGCCGGTCGTCACAAGCACCATCTGCTCGTCAGGATAGTTCCGCATCATATTGATGTCAATCAGCGTATTCTCCGGTATCTTCAGATAGCCGAGCTCCGAAGCAATGGAAATGATGTTGACCATGCTCCGGCCTTCTACGACAACCTTCCGTCCGTACTTGTACGCTACATTGATGATCTGCTGCACCCGGTCCACGTTGGAGGCGAATGTCGCAATAATGAGACGCTGCTTCCTGTGCTCCGAGAAAATCAGGTCGAGCGTCCGGCCGACGGTCTTCTCCGACATCGTAAATCCCGGCCGCTCCGCGTTCGTGCTGTCGCACATCAGGGCCAGCACACCTTTCTTTCCGATCTCGGCAAAACGCTGCAGATCAATGGCATCACCGAATACCGGCGTGTAATCTACCTTGAAATCGCCCGTATGAACGACTGTTCCGGCCGGTGAATAAATCGCCAGCGCGGCTGCATCCTGAATGCTGTGGTTCGTCTTGATAAACTCAATGCGGAAATGGCCCAGATTGATGGACTGGCCGAATCTGATCACCTTCCGTTTCACGCCCTGGAGCATATCATGCTCCTCCAGCTTGTGCTCGATGAGCGCCATCGTCAGTTTAGTCGCATAAATCGGCACATTGATCTCCTTCAGGACATACGGAAGCGCGCCGATATGATCCTCGTGACCATGCGTGATCACGAAGCCCTTTACCTTTTCAATATTCTTTTTTAAATACGTAATGTCCGGTATAACAAGATCAATTCCCAGCATATCATCATCCGGGAAGGCCAGACCGCAATCGACAACCACGATACTGTCTTCATACTCGAAGGCCGTGATATTCATGCCGATCTCTTCCAGACCGCCCAGGGGAATGATCTTCAGCTTGCCTGTCGCGGCAGCCGGTTTTTTCCTGCTCAAAAAAAATTCCTCCAGATTTCTGAAAAAAGCCGGACGGCTTTCGCCCCCTGCCGCCGGCAGTCAGTAAGTATTAGCAGCTTTTGCCTCAGTCCTCCATCCGGAGGTCCGCGTCTTCGATCATCTGTTCAAAAATACGCGCAATAGCGTTGAATTCCGTATCATCATCAACTATCACGTACTTTCCCTCAGTATCGGTGTCCGCAGACACGTCCTTCAGAATGACAGCTTCTGCTTCTTCATTATCCGAATCAGTCACAAGAAGGTAGTCAGTGCCTGCCACTCTTGTTTCCTCTTCTACATAAAACTCCAGGATTTCTCCGTTGTCGCCCTCAAAAGAAATTTTCTCTTTTTTCATGTATCTGCTCCGGTTTCTTCGCGATTTTTGCCGTATCTGTCCAGATATTCCTGCAGGATGAAGCCGGCGGCGATCTGATCGATCACTGCCTTCCGTTCATGTCTGTCACGAATACCCGCTTCATCGAGAATATCGTCAGCCGCTGCCGTCGTCAGCCGCTCGTCCCACATTGTAACCGGGATGCCGGTTCTTCTGACGACCATGTCACGGAAAGCGAGCGCCTTCTCCGCGCTCTCGCTCATCTCTCCGCCCATATGGAGGGGATAGCCGATCACAATGTGTTCCACCTCATATTCGGCGCAGAGTTCCGCTATCCGCGCCAGCGTCTGGCGCAGTTTTGTCTCCCGGGGCCGTCTGATGGTTTCCAGCGCCTGTGCTGTGATCTGCAGCGGATCGCTGACCGCTACGCCCACCGTTCTGGCGCCGTAATCCAGGCCGAGTATTCTCATGAACCGGATTCCCCGTTATCTTTCCAGGATTCGTTCCGGATATACTCCTTCAGCAGTTCTTCCACAATTTCGTCGCGCTCCACCTTCATGATCATGCTGCGCGCGCCATTGTGGTTGGTGATATACGTCGGATCTCCGGACATGATATAACCCACGATCTGATTTACCGGATTGTAGCCCTTCTCCGCCATGGCGTGATAAACAACGTCCAGAACCTTCTTCACCGGGACCGCATTTTCCATATTCACCTGAAAAAACTGAGTATTTCCTAAATCTTCCATGTTCAACCACCCCTGATATTTCCAGACAGATGTCCGTTCTTCATGTTCCGACAGCGTCCGAAACCGCACAATACAACTAGGTTATTATAAACTACAACCGCTCTGTTGGCAAGGGAACGGCTCACATGGCCAGCAGCGCATCATCTCCGGCAAGCTGCAGCGGCGTAACCGTGACGATCTGATTGGACAGATCTCTGGAATCCGCGAGCAGTACTTTCTGATACTCGCGTCCGTGACCCGTCCAGCAGGTACGCCCTTCAAAAACGGTCTGCTCCTCAAAAAGCACCTGCAGCGGTTTCCCGATATACCACCGGAGAAATTCCTTCCTTCTTTCCGTATCCAGTCTGTGCAGGACGGCAGCTCTCTTTCGCTTCACGGCTTCGGTATTCTGCCCGTCCATCCGGTCTGCCAGGGTGCCCCTGCGCCTGGAATACGGAAAAATATGCGTCTCAAAGAAATGAATCTGTTCGACAAACTGCCTGCACTCCTCAAAGTCCTCTTCCGTTTCTCCCGGGAACCCTGTAATGATATCCGTGCAGATGGCCGGGTGATCAAAATACCGGCGCAGCAGTCCGACCACCCGCTGAAAATCCTCCGGCGTGTAATGGCGGTTCATATTCCTGAGCGTCCTCGCGCATCCGCTCTGAAGAGACAGATGAAAATGCGGACAGAGCGCCGGAATGGCGGCAAGCCCCCGGATCAGTTCCTCATCCAGGAACCCCGGTTCAAGGGAGCCCAGCCTGATCCGCTCAATGCCCTCCACGGCGGCAGCCCGCCGCACCAGATCCAGCAGCGCCGCGCAGCGGCAGGAACGTCCGTTTCCGCTCCCGTCCTCAGCATCGGCCTTTCCTCCGTCTTCCCCGGAAAAATCACTGCCGTACGAACACAGATGAATACCGTTGATAATGACTTCTCTGACCCCCGATGCCGCGAGCCTGCGGACTTCTCCTTCTACATCTTCAGGCTGTCTGCTTCGCACACGTCCTCTGGCATAGGGAATAATGCAGTACGAACAGAACTGATTGCATCCGTCCTGCACCTTGATGAAAGCGCGGGTGTGTTCCTCCGTCCGGTCAATTTCAAGTCTTTCATAGGAAGTATTCCTGTTCCAGACGCCGATATCCGTCTGCGCACCGCCGGCGGCCGTTACTTCCGCAGCCGCCACCTCTTCTCCGTCAGGCTCTGCGCCCACCTCAGCAACGGCACTCCCGGCTTCTGCCGTTTTTCTTCCTTCAGCCGCGTCCCCGGATGCCGGCAGGTTCCGCCCTGCCCGCTCTGCCTCCGCGCGTTCGAAACGGCGCAGTTCCTTCACGAGATCCGATTTGCGGCTGCTGCCGATGACGATATCGACATCGGGATCCTTCGCCAGTTCCTCGCCGCGCACCTGAACGTAGCATCCGACAGCCACCACAATAGCACCGGGATTCATTTTTTTCGCACGGTGCAGCATCTGCCGCGACTTCCGGTCCGCGATATTCGTCACCGTACAGGTGTTGATCACATAGACATCCGCCCCCGGCGCAAACGGGACAATCTCATATCCCGCCTTTTCCAGAGACTGCTGCATGGCCTCCATTTCATAGGAATTCACCCTGCAGCCGAGGTTATGAAGGGCAGCCTTTTTTACCGTTGACATTTCAGTTGACATTTCCATTCTCCGAACGTAAGATTAACCTTGTGAGTGCAATATTATTTATCAGATTATTCATATCAGGCTAAGAGACCGCCTGCTGCAGCAGGCATGACAGACTTGATGGGAGGTATACGATGACGACTGTTAAGATTTCACTGAATTCAATCGACAAGGTAAAGAACTTTGTCAATGCAATCTCTAAATATGATTTTGATTTTGATCTGGTTTCCGGAAGATACGTCATCGATGCGAAATCGATCATGGGCATCTTCAGCCTGGACCTGTCCAAACCGATTGACCTGAACATCCATACCGAGGGCAGCGAGCTCGATGAGGTAATGGAAGTTCTGAAGCCCTACATGGTTGAGCAGCAGTAAGAAAGCTGCCGGGAAACCGGGAAACAGTTAAGTAAATAACGTATAATGACAGCAGCCGGCATTCTCCAGAATGCCGGCTTTTTCAGCGTTTTCATCTGCACGGCCGATCGCGCAGCCATCAGCTTCCGACCGCGCCGCCGTTTCCGGCAGGCATCAGCTTCCAACCGCACCGCCGACCGTGCCGGACATCAGCTTCCGACCGCGCTGCCGTTTCCGGCAGGCATCGGCTTCCGGCCGCACTGCCGGCCGTGCCGGACATCAGTTTCCGACCGTTATGGTCTCGGCGGTCTCTATGGCCTGCTCCATCAGCGGCCCGATCACGTCATCCAAACTGTGCTCTGATTTCTCGATCACCTTCAGAAGCGGATGCGTCACCGGATGCTTCGCAACGAAGATCGTGCAGCAGTCCTCAAACGGAAGGATCGATGTCTCATATGTGCCGATTTTTTCGGAGATATTGATGATCTCCTGCTTGTCGAAGCCGATCAGCGGCCGGAAAACCGGCAGGGTGCATACCGCGTTCGTGCAGAGAAGACTCTGCGTCGTCTGACTCGCCACCTGGCCGATGCTCTCACCTGTGATCAGGCCGAGTGCTCCGTCCTTTTTCGCAAAAATCTCCGCCAGGCGCATCATGTACCGGCGCATGATGATCGTCAGTTCCTCATGCGGGCACTTCTCATAAATCGCCAGCTGAATATCCGTGAAATTGATCACATGCAGATGAATCGGACCGGTGTATATCGAGATCTGCTTTGCCAGATCAACGACCTTCTGCTTTGCGCGCTCGCTCGTATACGGCGGCGCATGAAAGTAAACGGCATCGATCTCCACCCCTCTTTTGGCGATCATGTATCCGGCCACCGGGGAGTCAATACCGCCGGAAAGCAGGAGCTCCGCCCTGCCGCTCGTGCCGACCGGAAGCCCGCCGGGACCCGGAATCACCTTCGAATAAATATATACACCGCTCTGCCGTACCTCGACCGTGATCAGAATATCCGGATGATGTACATCCACCGTCAGATACGGGCAGGCATTCAGTACCGCCTCGCCGAGATCGGCATTCAGTTCCATGGAATCCTTCGGATATGCCTTCCAAGGACGACGCGCATTGATCTTGAAGGTCTGAGATGCACAGGATGACGCCGGATAATTCTGCTTCACATAGCCGACCAGTTCCTCTGCGACATGATCAAACGCCATATCGGTAACAATCAGAACAGGGCAGATGCCCGTGATGCCGAAAACCGTCTGCAGCGCTTCAATTGCGCCTTCTTTGTCACACTCGCCGTGCGGCATGACAAAAATCCGGCCCATTTCCTTTACGGTTTCAAAGGAACCGTCTACCTTGCGGAGCGCGACGGCCATCTGGTGCATCAGCCGGTCCTCAAAAAGATGACGGTTCTTCCCCTTGATGCCGATTTCCGCATATTTAATCAATAAAGCCTGGTACATAAATTCCTCGTTTCTCTTTCTCCGCGTCACGCGGAACCTTTTTCACGACGCAGTCTCTTCTGATACCGCCGTTCTCCGTGCAGGCAGTTCCTGATCTCAGCTCCGCACAAATTTTCTGAGCTTCGGGATCACCTCGTTCAGCACTGCAAGCGCGGTATCAACTTCCTCCTCTGTCGTCAGCTCGGAAAAGCTGAACCGCACAGATGATTCAATCTCCGCAGCCGTCGCATGTACGGCCGTCAGCGTTGCGCTCGGCGCCCGGTGATGGCTTGAGCAGGCACTTCCCGCCGACACATAAATGCCACGGTCTTCCAGCGTGTGAAGCAGCACCTCGCTGCGCACACCGATAAACGATGCGTTGAGAATATTCGGTGCTCCCTTTCTCACATCGGCCGGTCCGTGGACGGTCACCTGTCCGAGCTGTTTCAGGCCGTCCGCCAGATGCGCCTTCAGACGGTACATCCGCTCGACATTTTCATCGAGATTCCTGTAGATCATCTCGGAGGCAAGACCGGTGCCCGCTGCGCCGGGAACATTGTCTGTACCGGAACGCATGCCGTTCTGCTGACCGCCGCCGTAAATGATGGGATCTATTCTGCATCTCTCATCGAGATATAAAAACCCGCTGCCCTTCGGGCCGTGGATCTTGTGTGAGCTGACGGAAAGCATGTCGATATTCATGCGTTTCGGATAAATGCGGAACTTGCCGAAGGACTGGATCGCGTCCACATGGAAATATGCCTTCGGACATTTCTCATGGACCATTTTTCCGATCTCTGCGACCGGTTCCACCGTCCCGATCTCGTTGTTCACCATCATGACAGTCACGAGAATGGTGTCGGGCGTCAGCGATTCCGCCAGTGCATCCATGCTGACATATCCCTCACCGTCAACGGGCAGCCGCACCACGTCATATCCCATTGCCTCAAGCCGTCCTGCCGGCTCCGCGATCGCCGAATGCTCAATCGCGGTAGTGATGATTCTTTTCCCTGCTCTTTTTTTTGCCGAGGCCGTGCCGAAGAGCGCCCAGTTGTTCGATTCCGTGCCGCCGGAGGTAAAATAAATCTCCTTCGGTTTCACACGCATGACACCGGCGATCTGTTCCTGCGCTTTCCGCAGATACTTCTCGGCATCTACGCCCTTCTGATGCATGGAGGACGGATTGCCGTAATCCTCGAGCATGAGTTTATATACAAGATCGGCGACTTCCTTATAACACCTTGTCGTCGCCGAATTATCCAGATAAATTTCCATTCTCTCTCACCTGTACCGCATATCATTCCGCCCGTCTCTGTCTTCAGGCGGAAAAATCCTCCGGCCGCATGCATCCTGCGCCTGCATCACGCATCCTGCGCCTGCATCACGCATCCTGCGCCCGCATCACGCATCCTGCGCCTGCATTATGAATCCTGCTCCAGAAGATACATCAGAATGGACAGCGTCGTCATGCCGGCCGTCTCCGTACGCAGAATCCGTTTTCCCAGCGTGATCGGTTCAAAACCGGAGGCCTCAGCCTCCTTCACTTCCGCGTCGTCAAACCCGCCCTCGGGGCCGATCATGACGGCCACCGACTGTCCCGGTGTAATGGCATTCAGAATCCGCCTTGTTCCGGCCATACCGTCCTGGCGTTCATACGGGATCAGTTTCACATCGATATCCTGCGCCGCCTTCAGGGCTTCCTTAAACCGCATGACCTGCTTTACTTCAGGGATGATCAGCCGCTTTGACTGCTTTGCCGCCGCTTCCGAGATCGCATTCCAGCGGTTCACCTTCTGCACACCGCGCCTCTCATCCAGCTTCACAACACATCGGGAAGACGAAACGGGAATGACCGCAAAAGCGCCCAGTTCCACGGCTTTCTGAACAACGGTCTCCATTTTATCACCTTTGGGCAGGCATTGAAACAGATAAATTCTCGACGCCAGCTCCTTGCCCGGGCGCGACGCATCCTGCACCCTGAGGATGACGGCATCCTCCTCAAAGCGCTCAATGGAGCAGGTATACTCCCACTCATCTCCGGTGGAAATCAGCACGGTATCTCCCGGTTTCATTCTGAGCACATGGCGGATGTGATTCACATCATCCCCGGTGATATTGACCTGTCCCTCATTCATCTGATACTTCTGAACAAAAAATCTGTACATGCGCCGTTCCTTCTCAGTTCTTCCCTCAGTCTTCCCTCAGTTCGTCTCTCAGTTCTTCCTCGCGGTTATGCTGACCCATTCGCCCTGCTGTGTCTGCTCCACAATCTCGAGGCCGGCGTTCCGGCAGGCATCGAGCACCTTGTACGCCTGATCCTCCAGAATGCCGGAGGTGATATAGATGCCGCCCTTCTTCATGGCCGGCACGATGGCAGGCGTCATCGGCACCAGAATATCCGCCAGAATATTCGCCGTCACGATATCATACCGGTCATATCCGGCTCTGTCGCGCGTCGCGGGGTCGTCGATCATGTTGCCGATGATCATCTCAAACGCTTCGGACGGAATCTGATTGGCCTTTTTATTGTCCTCCACGGCGGGCACCGCGCACTCATCCAGATCCGTCCCGAACACATGCCCCGCACCGAGTTTTACTGCCGTGATCCCGAGAATACCGCTGCCGGTCCCGGCGTCGAGCACCTCCATGCCCGGCCGGATATACTTCTTCAGCTGGCGGATGCAGAGCTGTGTCGTCTCATGAAGTCCCGTCCCGAAAGCCGTACCGGGATCAATGTGAAGGATCACTTTGTCCCTGTCCTCTTCCTTCACTTCCTCCCAGGAAGGCGTGATCAGGATGTCATCCACATAGAACTGATGAAAATACTGTTTCCAGTTATTGATCCAGTCCACGTCCTCCGTCTCAGACTCTTCAATCGTGCCCTCGCCGATGTCGCAGGTCTTCCGAAGTTCCTGAAGTGTCTGCTCCGCCTTCGCCAGAATGGCCCCGACATCCTCTTTCTCCGGATCCAGATAAAAATCCAGGTAGGCGATACCGTCATCCGCCGGCATGTCCGGCATGATATCCACAAACATCCTTGCTTTATCTTCCTCGGAAAGCGGCGCTCTGTCTTCGATCTGGGCACCCTCGATTCCGCAGTCATACAGCGCGGAAATAATGATATCCTCTGCTTCCTCGCGCGTCTTCAGACGGTATTTCTTCCATTTCATCCTGTGATTCTCCTTTTTGATACAAATAAAAAATGTGGCGAACATCGCTGCTCACCACATTATACCTGTCCTGTACTGTATAAGTCCAGTCGCATGTCACAGACATCCCTGCTCACCCGGATGGTATGCAGGGTACCCCTGTGACTTTGCGACGCAAAATCACGAAGTGCGAAGCAGCGCGCGGACTTACAGACGAAATCCCCGTTTCTTTTTCGGGCCCGTACCGTTTACCGCTTCATCGAACTGAGTCAGCAGTTCCTTTGCTTCTCTGCTGAGATGCGTCGGTGTCTCCACCACCAGCGTCACGTACTGGTCGCCGCGTGCATTTTTATTGTGGATGGAAGGCACACCTTTGTTTCTGAGACGAATTCTGGTGTTGGTCTGTGTACCGGGCTGTACGGTGTACTGCACATCTCCGTCAACCGTGTGAAGCACAATATCCCCGCCGAGTGCCGCCTGGGCATAGGAAATCTTCGCCGTAGAGAAAATATTGACACCGTCCCGCTGGAATTCGGGATCCGGAGCCACCGAAACCTGCACCAGCAGATCGCCTCTCGGCCCGCCGTTCACGCCGGGTTCGCCCTTGTCACGGATGCGTACGCTCTGGCCGTCATCGATGCCGGCAGGAATGTCCACGCGGATTTTTTTCTTTACTGATACAAAACCGGTACCCATGCAGTCCGGGCACTTGCTGCGGATGATCTTTCCGGTACCGCCGCAGTCAGGACATGTCGTGATATTCTGAATCATACCGAACATGGAGCGCTGTGTCTGCCGGATCTGACCGGTTCCATGACATTTCGGGCACTGTTCAGGCGAGGTGCCGGGCTTTGCGCCGGTTCCTCCGCAGGTGTGACAGGTGTCCTTCAGTGTCAGCTCCAGTTCCTTCGTACAGCCGAAGACGGCTTCCCTGAAGGTCAGATGAACACCGGCACGCAGTGACGCGCCTCTTCTGGGACCATTGCCCGTGTTTCTCCTGCCGCCGTTTCCGAACAGATCGCCGAAAATATCGCCAAAGCCCGAATCGCCGAAAATATCGCCGAAGTCAAATCCTTCAAATCCGCCCGCACCGGCACCGCCGTTTTCAAACGCGGCGAAGCCGAACTGGTCATACTGCCTTCTCTTTTCCGGATCAGAAAGAACAGAGTAGGCTTCTGTCGCTTCCTTGAATTTTTCCTCCGCTTCCTTGGAAGGATTGACATCCGGATGATACTTT
The DNA here is from genome assembly GCA_900319355.1 of uncultured Eubacteriales bacterium. Classification (GTDB taxonomy): domain Bacteria; phylum Bacillota; class Clostridia; order Lachnospirales; family Lachnospiraceae; genus Bilifractor. The sequence goes on from ONOC01000005.1 coordinate 11,241, forward strand.
TTCGCCAGTTTGCGGTAGGCACGCTTCAGCGTTTCCTGGTCCGCATTTCTGTCGACCCCCAGTACCTCGTAATAATCTCTCTTATTCTGATCAGCCATACAAAGTAACCTCTTACCTGATTTTTAACCCTCAAAAGGGCCATTGCCGGAGGCAACAGCCCTGTCATGCATCGTCCTGTTACGGATGAGTATAAGATTATACTTCCTTGTAATCAGCATCTACGACGTTGTCGTCATTGCCGCCGCCCTGAGGGCCTCCTGCCTGAGGACCACCCTGCGGACCGCCTGCCTGAGGGCCGCCCTGCGGGCCTCCCTGGCCGTTCTGCTGCATATTCTCATACATTTTGGTGAACAGCGCATTGGAGGAATTCATCAGTTTCTCCCTTGCTGTCTTGATATCGTCTACCTGCTGATCGGTCATGCCGTTTCCATCAGCCGGAACTTTGGCAAGAACGTCCTTCAGTGCCTTCAGATCAGCTTCAACCGCAGCCTTGTCGGAAGAAGAAACCTTGTCGCCGACCTCCTTCAGTGCCTTCTCTACCTGGAATACCAGAGAGTCAGCTTCATTCTTGGCATCGACGCCTTCCTTACGTTTCTTATCCTCCGCTTCATACTGAGCAGCTTCCTTCACGGCCTTGTCGATATCCTCATCAGACATATTCGAACCGGAGGTGATGGTAATATGCTGTTCCTTTCCTGTGCCGAGATCCTTGGCTGATACATTAACGATACCGTTGGCATCGATATCGAAGGTAACCTCGATCTGCGGTACGCCTCTCATTGCCGGCGGAATACCGTCGAGACGGAACTGGCCGAGTGATTTATTATCCTTCGCGAACTTACGCTCGCCCTGTACGACATTGATATCAACAGCTGTCTGGTTATCCGCAGCGGTTGAGAAGATCTGGCTCTTCTTCGTCGGGATGGTGGTGTTTCTCTCGATGATCGGCGTCGCGATACCGCCCATGGTCTCGATGGAGAGGGTCAGCGGCGTAACATCCAGAAGAAGGATATCCGTGTCGTTGCTTGCATCGCCGGAGAGCTTGCCGCCCTGGATGGAAGCACCGATGGCAACGCACTCATCAGGGTTCAGGTTCTTGCTCGGCTCCTTGCCGGTCAGCTGTCTTACCTTTTCCTGAACAGCCGGGATACGGGTGGAACCTCCGACCAGAAGTACTTTGTTCAGATCCGCAGCGGTCAGTCCCGCATCGGACAGTGCTCTGGTGACAGGCTCAGCCGTCATCTCAACCAGATCAGAGGTCAGTTCATCAAACTTTGCCTTGGTCAGTGTCATATCCAGATGCTTCGGTGTGCCGTCTGAACCCATGGTGATGAACGGAAGGTTGATGTTCGTCGTGGAAGCGCTGGAAAGCTCGATTTTTGCCTTCTCGGATGCCTCTTTGATACGCTGCATCGCCATCTTGTCTCCGGAGAGGTCTACGCCTTCCTGTTTTTTGAATTCGGATACGATCCAGTCAGAAACTCTCTTATCAAAATCATCGCCGCCGAGGTGGTTGTTTCCTGCAGTTGCCAGAACTTCGATGACGCCGTCACCGATATCGATGACAGATACATCAAAGGTGCCGCCGCCGAGGTCATAAACCATGACCTTCTGTTCTTTCTCATTATCAAGACCATAGGCAAGAGCTGCTGCGGTCGGCTCGTTGATGATACGCTTTACATCAAGGCCGGCGATCTTGCCTGCATCCTTGGTTGCCTGACGCTGTGCATCATTGAAGTATGCCGGGCAGGTGATAACGGCTTCGGTAACTTTCTCACCGAGATAACCTTCAGCATCGCCTTTCAGCTTCTGAAGAATCATGGCGGAAATTTCCTGCGGTGTATAATTCTTGCCGTCGATATTTACTTTGTAATCAGAGCCCATCTTACGTTTGATGGATGAGATGGTGCGCTCCGCATTCGTAACGGCCTGACGCTTTGCCGGGTTGCCGACCAGACGCTCGCCGTTCTTTGTGAATGCCACAACAGAAGGTGTGGTTCTGCTTCCTTCAGAGTTTGCGATAACCGTGGGCTTGCCGCCCTCCATAACAGCCACGCAGCTGTTCGTTGTACCTAAATCAATACCAATAACTTTTCCCATAACATTATCCTCCCGGACTTTCAGGTCCTGATCAAATCAATCTGTGACGCTCCGTCAGTTGGCTACTTTCACCATGCTGTGACGGATGACGGTGTCTTTAAATTTATAACCCTTCTGAAGCTCCTGGGTGACGATGTTCTCACCGACATCCGGGTTTTCTTCATGCATGACCGCATTGTGGAGGTTCGGATCAAATTCCTTTCCCTCCGCTTCAATGGCGGTGACGCCGAGATCGGTCAGCGCCTTTTCGAGCTGTCTGTAAACCTTTGACATGCCGTCCACAAACGGATCGTTCGTATCAGCATTCTTCAGCCCCCGCTCAAAACTGTCTACGACATCAAGGATCTTCGCCACCGCATCGCCGGCACCCATGTCATACATGGCCGCTTTTTCTTTTTCCGTGCGCTTGCGGTAATTGTCGAACTCAGCCATCTGGCGCTGCAGCCTGTCTGTCAGCTCGGCAATTTTCTCATCCTTTTTGTCTTTCTTTTCTTTCTTATCTTCGTCAGCGGACTGACCGCTGCTGCCCGTTTCTTCCTTACCGGCATCTCCGGAGGCTTTTTTCTTATTTTCAGCCTTCTTCCCGGCCTTCTGTTCCTCCGTGCCGTCCGTGCGGGATCCTGCGGACTCTTCCGCTGTGCCTTTTCCGGCCTTTTCCGCTCTGTCTTCCGGCTCCGCTGTATTTACCTTCTGATCTTCACCGGATGAAGCCTGGCCTTCTGCTTTTTTCTTTTCTTCCTCTGTCATGCCGCTGTCTTCTTTCCTGTACTGATTCCTCTGTTTATTTCCTGTCTTTCTGTTTCTTCTGCCTGACACCTGATCACCTCCCGTTCGTACTGTCGTCGGAATGTGTCTCTATCTTCGGTGTGCTGCCCGAATGTGTAAGCTTTGCATCTCCATTGCCAAACAGGGAATTCATCTCCTTTTTCAGTTCTTTCAGGTTGTCTACCACTTTTTTGTAATCCATTCGTCTGGGTCCGACGATGGCAACCGTGCCCTTCATGCCGTCTCCCAGATTGTAATTGGCTGTAACAATGGAACAGTCCTTCATGCCTTCGGGAAGTTCCTTCCCGATATACGCCTTGATGTCCGTTCCCTCGCCCTCACCCGGTGCCGTACTGCGGATCACCTCAGCGAGCTCCTTCTTGTCGGCAAAGGTGCCGATCAGTTCCTTCGCATTCTGTGAATCGGAAAGCTCCGGATAATCAAAAATATTCGTCGCGCCGCTGGTGTATATCGGCATATCGTCATCCGGCTGGATGGCCTCAGCGACACTGTCGATCACGCTGCTGATCACTTCACTGTGGACGCCTGCCTCCTGCTTCATTCTGGTAATCGTCTCCAGATTGATCTCGGAAATGCTCTTGCCGTTCAGTTCATTGTTCAGCAGAAGATTCAGCTTCAGAAGCTCGTCGTCATCGACTGGCTCGCTGACCTGGATCATCTGGTTCTTCACCAGATTGCCGTTGGCTACGATCACGGCCAGAAGCTGCGTCTCGTTAACCTTGGACAGCTGAATGAACTTGATGCTGTTCTGGTGGTAGGACGGTCCGGCAATCATGGCCGAGTAATTGGTGTTCTGAGCCAGCACCTGAACAACCTGCTGAAGAACTTTCTCCAGTCTGTCAGTCCTGCTGATCATCAGATTCCTGAAATCCTCGCCTTTTTCCTTTCCGTTCTCACCGCTGTCCGCTGCCTCGCTCTCCTGGTTTCTTTCTGCCAGAAGCTCGTTGACATACAGACGGTAGCCTTTATCCGAGGGGATCCTGCCTGCCGACGTATGCGGCTGAATGATGTATCCCATCTCCTCGAGGTCGCTCATTTCATTCCGGATGGTCGCTGAACTCAGATGCAGATCCGTATACTTCGAAATCGTTCTGGATCCGACCGGTTCGCCAGTTTCCAGATAAGTCTGTATGATGGCTTTTAATATGGTTCTTTTCCTGTCGTCCAGTGTATCGTCTTTCATCTGAATCCCCTGTCCTTCGGTTCTGTTAGCACTCAAATTTGAAGAGTGCTAATATCTACGTTTCAAATAATAGTACCAGCCGCAAAATTTGTCAACACCGTTTTATAAAAAAAACAGGGCTGCCATCAGGCAGTCCTGTCACATCATGATATCTCTCTTTATGCTGAATTTCTTTATCTCTGAATCTCTTTATATCTGAATTTCTTTTATTTCTGAATTTCTTTTATTTCTTTATATTAGTTAGGAACTTCTTTTTTGTCTCGTCTGCCAGTCGTTTCATCTCCGCCGCATTTTCGAGCACGGCAGGGGTGATCTCGGCGCCGCCGAGAATTCTCGCCAGCTCTTCCACGGACTCCCCGCTGTCAAGCTCATGGATCTCCGAAACGGTCTCCCCGTTTTCCACGTGCTTCTCGATGACAAAGTGATGATCCGCCATGGAAGCGATCTGGGCCAGGTGCGTGATGCAGATCACCTGTCTGTTCAGCACGACTTCCGTTCCGTCTCCCTTCAGCGGGGTGTGTGCGATTTTCACCATCTTCTCCGACACCGCCTGTGCGGTGCGTCCGCTGATCCCGGTATCAATCTCATCAAAAATCAGCGTCTCCGTCTCATCCCGGTCAGCCAGGATGGTCTTGATCGCCAGCATGATTCTCGACAGCTCGCCGCCGGAAACCACTCTGTTCAGCGGCTGCATCGGCTCTCCGGGGTTGGTGGAAATCCTGAATTCCACGGCATCGGTTCCCTTTGCGGAATAATGTCCTGTATCGGTAAAGCTGATCTCAAATTCCGCTGCGAGGAAATTGAGATCCAGGAGTGACTTTCTGATCTGCCCCGTCAGTTCTTCCGCCGCTTTCCGGCGTTCCGCCGTCAGCGCTTCCGAACTTTTCTTCAGCCTTGCCTCCGCCTTTTTCAGCAGCTCCTCCAGCTCTGCTTTCCGTTCATCAAACCGGAGCATGTCGTCGCGCTTCTTTTTCTGTTTCTCCAGATAAGAAGCCACATCCTCCAGCGTATGCCCGTATTTTGCCTTCAGATCGTTCAGCAGATCCAGCCGTTTCCCGGTCTCATAGAACTCTTCCTCGGAAAAAGTAAAGTCCTCAAGATAGGCGGATATCTCCCGGTCAAAATCATTCAGCAGATTATCGATATCCCCGATGCTTCCGGCAAGCTCAGCGAGACTCTCATCGTATTCCGCCGCGCGGTTCATCTCCCGCACGGCTTCTCCAGTCATGGCCCCCGCACCGTTCTCGGAATCCGTCAGCGAATGCACTTTGTTCAGGACAGCGACAATCTGCTGGCTGTTGGACATGCGGCGGTATGCATTCTCCAGTGCCTCATCCTCGCCGGGCAGGATACGGGCATCCTCGATTTCCTTAATCCCAAATTCCAGGAAAGACAGTTCCCGCTCACGCTGAGCCTCATCCATGGCAAAGCCGGAAAGTTCCTTCTGAAGGTCATGCCAGGCCCTGTAGTTCTTCTCCGTCTCATCCCTTAAGGCTGCGATCCCGGCTCCGCCGAACGAATCGAGGATTTCCAGCTGATAATCAGGATACAGCAGCTTCTGGTGTTCATGCTGTCCGTGGATATCCAGCAGCAGCCCTGCCGCCTCGCGCACATGGGCCGCCGTGCAGGTCTCACCGTTCATGCGGAAGATACTCTTGCCGCCGCTGATTTTTCTCGTGATGATCAGCTGGCCGTCCTCCGTTTCCACGTCCATCTCCGCCAGTCTGTCTCTGACCGCCCTGCTTTCAACCTGAAAAATCAGCTCGACCAGTGCATTTTTACTCTCGTCCCTGACCATGCCGCGCACCATCTTGCGGCCAAGTGCCAGACCGACGGAATCAAGCAGGATGGATTTGCCGGCGCCGGTCTCTCCGGTCAGTATATTCAGCCCCGGTCCGAAAGACACCTCTGCCTCATCGATCAGGGCAAGATTTTTCACATGCAGCTCTGTAAGCATCCGGTCCTCCATGCGCGGCTTCCGGTGCCGCGTTCAGGCAGACGGTCATTCCTCCTTCTGCCGGATAATGTTTCCGAGTCTCTCCGCCACGATCGGCGCCTGGTCGGTGCTGCGGACGGCGCAGAAAATCGTGTTGTCTCCTGCGATGGAACCCACGACCTCATTCCAGTCCAGCTCATCCATGGCAGCCGCTGCCGCCATGGCCATGCCGGGCGCTGTTTTTACGACGATGAGATTACCCGCCGGCTCAATCGACTGACAGGCCTCTCTCAGCACACGCACATATCTCCCGGCCGTGCCCGGCGTCTGATTCTGCAGAAGTGCATAACGCTGACGGCCGCTGTCGCCCGCGACCTTCATCAGCTTCAGCTCTCTGATATCACGTGACACCGTTGCCTGTGTCACATCGAATCCTTTCTCCTTCAGTTTCTCTACCAGCTCTTCCTGCGTCTCGATCTCATTTTCATGGATCAGTTTCAGAATCTCCGTCTGTCTGTCACGCTTCAACGTTTCTCCTCCTCTGTAAATCCGAAAACCTGTCAGATCGCGCTCATCTTGCGGCGCAATGTTCCGAGAAAACTGTCGTCATGAATCTTGACGATCAGTGTATCATTTTCTGATCTTGTAATGACGACTCTGTCACCTGTATCCGCGGGCACGCACCTGTCGCCGTCAAAATAGGTCGTGGCGTGTTCCGTGGTATCATCCCTGCCGGCGCCGATTTTTATGGTGATCTCACTCGATGCCGGGAGAATAATGCTTCTTGAATTCAGTGTATGCGCCGCCAGCGGCGTCATCAGAAAGAGTTCCGCATCCGGCGAGATGATCGGGCCGCCTGCCGAAAGGCTGTAGCCTGTCGAACCCGTGGGCGTCGACAGGATCACGCCGTCTCCCCGGTAATAGTTCAGATATTTTCCATTGACATAATTGTAGACAGCCATCACATGGCGTGTGCCCGCGGTGCCGATCACAATATCGTTGAGCGCCGTATCTGTGCTGACCAGCTCTTCTCCGTGGTAAACCTCGCCGCGAAGCATCATCCGGTGTTCAATCTGATATTTATCCTGCAGCAGACAGTCAAGCGCCGGAAAAATCGACTGTCTGTCGATCTCGGCGAGGTAGCCGAGGGTTCCGAGGTTGATGCCGAGAAGCGGAATATTGAGTCCCTGTACATCGTCCGCCGCGCGCATCAGCGTTCCGTCTCCTCCGAGCACGATGACGCATTCCGTACCCTCCGGAATTTCAGCGGGATCAGTGGAGCGATGACGCTCATCCGTCAGCTGTACGCTCTTTCTGACGGCACACTTCGCGCCGTTTGCCTCCAGATACGCCTTGATGGAATTCCGGACATTCAGATCCGGATCTTTAGCTCTGTTTGTAATAATGTAAAATTTTTTCATGTCCGTTACCTTTTCAGCGATGCCTGGTCCAGCGACTGATGCGCTTTTTTCACCACTTCCGCGATCCGGTCCTCATCAATGGGCTTCCCCGCCTCCGCGTCTTCTGTCTTCAGCAGGTGAATCAGGTATTCGATGTTCCCCTCCGGTCCTTTGATCGGAGAAAACTCAAGTTCCGAGGGAATCAGGCCGATGCTCTCCGCAAAAAGCGTCACCTCAAGAATCACCTCGCGATGCACCTTCGGGTCCCGCACCACGCCCTTCTTGCCTACTTTTTCGCGGCCGGCTTCAAACTGCGGTTTGATCAGACAGACAAGCTCTCCCGTATCCGTCATCAGCTGCACCACCGGCGGGAGCACCGTTTTCAGAGAAATAAACGAGACGTCGATGGAAACAAAAGAAGGGCGCTCGCCGATATCTTCCGGCGTAACGTAACGGATATTCGTCTTCTCCATCACCGTTACTCTCTCATCACCCCGCAGTTTCCAGTCCAGCTGCCCTTTTCCGACGTCCACGGAATAGACATGGCCCGCACCATTCTGCAGCATGCAGTCCGTAAAACCGCCGGTAGATGCACCGACATCCATGCACACCCTGTCCTTCAGGTCAAGGTGAAATGCCTTCACGGCCTTATCCAGCTTCAGCCCGCCGCGGCTCACAAAAGGAAAAAGCTCACGGCTGCTTTTCTTCAGTGTGATCACGGCATCGTCCGGAAAAGACATACCCGCCTTATCCTCACGCTGCCCGTTAACCAGCACTTCTCCTGCCATGATAATTGTCTTTGCCTTTTCACGGGATGGCGCCAGTCCGTTTCTGACAACCAGCACATCCAGCCGTTCCTTTGCCATCTTATCTCCTGTCAGTCCGTTCTCTCATTCTGTCTTTTCAAGAATCCGGCGGGCAACAGTCTCTCTGTCAATTCCCGCGGCTCTCCGCTGTGCTTCGATCGACGCGTGATGGATGAATCTGTCCGGCACCGCCATGATCTGCACACGAACCGGCAGCTCCTCCTCACTGACAAAATCAGCGACCTGCTCCCCGAATCCGCCGCTGCGGACATTTTCCTCAATCGTTACAAAGGTATGATGATGTTCCGCCAGCTTTCTGAACAGCCCGCGGTCAAAAGGTTTTACAAAACGCACATTCACAATCGTCGGTGATATGCCGTGTTTTTTCAGAATCTCCGCCGCACCGCAGGCTGTTTCCACCATGGCGCCGACGGCCAGCAGCGCAACGTCTGCTCCCTCTTCTATGACTTCCGCTCTGCCCGGCCGGATTTCCTCCCGGTAATCCTCCAGACCGTCCCAGGCCTTTGCCTTCGGATAGCGGATTGCCACAGGGCCGTCCGCGTCGACGGCGAACTTCACCATATCGGAAAGCTCCCATTTATTCTTGGGCGCCATTACCGTCATATTCGGCATCATCGACAGGTAGGACAGATCAAAGCACCCGTTGTGCGTGGCGCCGTCGGCTCCGACAAAGCCCGCGCGGTCCACACAGAACACCACATGCAGATTCTGCAGACACACATCATCCATGATCTGATCAAAAGAACGCTGCAGAAAGGCGGAATAGACCGCTGCCACCGGAATCATGCCGCCGAGCGCGAGGCCTGCGGCAAACGTCACCGCATGTTCCTCCGCAATGCCGGTATCAAAGAACCGCTCCGGGAAATGAATGGCAAACCGCTTCAGCCCCGTGCCCTCTTCCATGGCAGCCGTTACCGCACACACCTTCGGGTTTCGCTCGCCCATTTTGACCATGACTGTGGAAAACACATCCGTGTAGGTCGTGACGCCGTTATCCCTGGGCAGTCCTGTCTCCACTTCAAAGGGAGACGTGCCGTGAAACCGTTCCGGGTGCCGCACGGCCGGCAGATACCCTCTGCCCTTCTGTGTCACCACATGGACGAGTACCGGTCCCTTTTTCCTCCGTGCGATCCGGAGCGCCTCGATCAGTGCCGGTATATCATGACCGTCCACCGGACCGATGTAGGTGATGCCCATATCCTCGAAAAACATGCCCGGGATCATCAGTTCCTTGATGCTGTTTTTCGTGCGCTGGATCCGTCTCACCAGTTCATTGCCGCCCGGACGCTTCTCCAGATGCTGCTTTACACTGTCCTTCAGATCCGTATATTTCGGAGAGGTGCGCAGCTGCGCCAGATAATTATGAACACCCCCGACATTCCGGGAAATCGACATATTGTTGTCATTGAGAACAATGACAAAATTGCTGCGGAGCTGCGCTGCGTTGTTCAGCGCCTCGTAGGCCATGCCACCGGTCAGCGCCCCGTCGCCGATCACAGAGCATACGCTGTAGTCATCGTGATTCAGATCTCTCGCCCGCACATATCCGAGGCCTGCCGATATGGAATTCGAACTGTGTCCCGAATCCCAGGCATCACAGCTGCTCTCGGACCGCCGCGGAAAACCGGACAGACCGTTCTCCTGTCTCAGCGTGTGAAACACATCGCGGCGCCCGGTCAGGATTTTGTGCGTATAGGACTGATGTCCGACATCCCAGATGATTTTGTCCCCCGGCAGCGTATATACATAATGAAGCGCGATGGTCAGTTCAACCGCACCCAGATTGGATGCCAGATGGCCGCCCGTTCTGCTGACCGTTTCAATCAGCAGCTTCCGGATGTCGTCCGCCAGCTCCGGCAGTTCATTCACCTGAAGTTTTTTTACGGATCCTGGTCCTGTTATCCGTTCAAGCATTTGACTGTTCTCCAACCTTTATCTGCTTCTCCGGGCAAGTCTGTCCAGATATTCCCTCAGAAAACGAACATCAGGGGAAAGGCCGTCCAGCAGCGCCGCTGCCTCATCGGTCAGACGCTGTGCTTCCCTGTCCGCACCCGATACGCCGAGCAGGGTCACATAGGTCGTCTTGCCGTTCTTTTCGTCTGACCCGGCCGGTTTCCCGATCTCTTCCGTCGTCTTTGTGACGTCAAGCACATCATCGCGGATCTGAAAGGCAAGTCCGGCCTTTCTTCCGACCTGTTCCAGCACTTCCGTGTCCTTTTCCGGCGCGCCGCCGAGAATGGCACCGATCATCAGCGGCGCCTCAATCAGTGCCGCTGTCTTGTGCAGATAAATGTAGTCCAGCGTTTCCTTCGGGAACTGTAACGTCCCGTTCTTCTCATTCTCCACATCCACGCTCTGTCCGCCGAGCATGCCGCGGATTCCCGTTCTGGTCAGCAGCACGGAGAGAGAGCGCATCACACGTCCGTTCCGCGTGCTGTCTTCCTCTGCATGATCTCCCGGTGCAGCGGCAGTTTCTGCGTCTGTTCTCATCGCACCGGAAGCATCTGCCGCCTTTTCTGATGTGCCGGCAGCTTCATCCTCAGGGATATCCCTGCAGCAGGCCATGACCGCCGTCTCATAGGCATAATTCATCAGCGCATCACCGGCGAGCACACCGAGTGCGGGGCCGTACACGGCATGCGTTGTCTTCCTGCCTCTCCGGTACAGATCGCCGTCAATTTCCGGCAGGTCGTCATGCACCAGTGAACTGGTATGGATCATTTCAATCGCCGCGGCAAACGGACCGATCAGTCCTTCATCGTCACCGCCGTACATCTCGTATGTCTTCAGCATGAGCACCGGACGCACGCGCTTGCCGCCGGCAAGCACACTGTAATTCATAGCCTCCGCCAGACGGCCCGGGGTCGTTTTCTCATCCGGAAGATACCGGCGGATCAGCTTCTCTGCTGTCGCCTGCGCTGTTTTCAGTTCATCTTCAAAATTCACGGTATCGCTGTCCTCCCGGCTCAGTTTTCCGCCGGCTGATCAAAATCCCTGAGTTCACCGTCTTCGGTGATGACCTGCATCTTCTTCTCCACCGTATCAATCTGAGAGCGGCAGAACTTCAGAAGGTCCATGCCCTCCTTGTACAGGCGGAACGACTCCTCCAGAGGCACATCCTTTTCCTCCAGCCTTCCGGCAAGCTCATCCAGCCTGCCAAAAGCCTGTTCCAGTGTGAGGCCTTCCTGTTCCGTCCCTGTTTCTTCCGTTCCGGCCTTCGTTTCTGTCATCCTGTTTTCATCCATCGTATCGGTATCCTTCCTCTGTCAGCGCCATGCCGGATTTCATCCTCTTCCGGCCGGTTCACCGGCATCTCTCCCCGGGGCTTTCTGTCCCGATCACTTCTGTGCGGATCGTTCCGTCCGCCACCTGTACCGCCAGGCGGTCACCGGCTGCAACCTGCCGGACAGACCGGATATTTCTGCCCTTTTCATCCGTCATATAAGCATAGCCCTGCGCAAGTTTCTTTACCGGCGACAGACCGTCCAGCTGCCGTGCCAGAATTTCAAACCGGTGTTTTCTCTCATCAGCAATTCGCTGCATGCCGCGCGGGATCCGGTCTCTGAGGCCGTTCCAGCGCCGCTTCGACTGTTCCAGAGACTGTGCCATACCCCTTTTCAGTGCCGCCTCTGTCTCTTCCATATGGATATCTGCGCGTTCGGTTCTGTGCCGCATACCGTTCGTGAGACGGATTTCCAGATCCTCCAGCCGCTGCCGCTTCTCCCGCAGCCGGGCCTCAGGGCTTAAGTAGCGGAATGATTTTTCGCTCCGTGCCAGACGTTCTTTCGCATCGCGGAGATTCCGTTCCATGCCGTTGGTAAGGCGGTACTCCGCTTCTCTGAGGCGGCGGAAAGTCTCATGGATATCCTCCACGGCGCGGACCGCGGCTTCCGTCGGTGTCGCCACACGCAGATCCGCGGCGAAATCCGCAAGTGTCGTATCCGTCTCATGACCTGCCGCAGAGATGACCGGGGTCTCACACCCGTAAATGGCCCGGACAACCGGCTCTTCATTGAACGCCCACAGATCCTCCATGGAACCGCCGCCTCTCCCAACGATGATGCAGTCGCAACCGATCTGATCGAGCACGGCGATACCGCGGGCGATACTTGCGGCTGCGCGGTCACCCTGCACCTGCGCCGGATACAGATAAAGCTGGACATAGGGGTTCCTTTTCAGCGCATTTCTCCTGATGTCCTGTACAGCAGCCCCCGTGGGCGATGTGACAATGCCGAGATACCTGACATGTTCCGGAATCGGTTTCTTGTGCTCCTGCGCGAACAGGCCCTCCTGCTCCAGCTTTTGCTTCAGCGCAAGATAGCGCTCATACAGTACACCGGCTCCCACGGGTTCGATCCTGTCCGCATAGAGCTGATATGATCCGTTTTTCTGATAAACTTCCACGGGGCCTGTCACAACGACCCGGTCCCCGTCCTTCATTCTGAACTTCAGCCCGGCCATGCGTTTCTGATAAAACATCACGCAGGCGATCTGGGAATCCTCATCCTTCAGTGAAAAATAAATATGCCCCGAATGATGATATTTGCAGTTGCTCACCTCACCCTCAACCGAAATTCTGCGGAGCGCGGGATCCTGCAGAAACAGGCTGCGGATAAAAGCATTGACCTGACTGACGCGGTAAATATGTCTGTTCAAGAATTATCCTTTTTGGCCGGTTTCTTTACATAATATACTTTGCCGGTATCTGAATTCTTCGGCATATGGGCAGGTTTTTTCACAGGGCGCTCTCCTGCCGCTTCCTTCGACTCTGAGATACCCGCTGCCGTCTCCGGATCATCTGCGGCCTCTCCGTTCTCTCCGGATGTGCCTTTTCTGGCAATTTCACCCAGGATGCCGTTCACAAACGCGCCGGAATTGTCCTCGCCGTAGCGTTTCGCCAGTTCAACTGCCTCATTGATCGCCACACCGTCCGGAATGTCATCATCATAACGGATCTCATACACGGCAAGCCTCAACGCCGCCAGGTCTGCGCTGCCCATATGGGTCGTCTTCCAGCCTCTCGCCGTGCGGTTCAGAAGTTCATCGATCTCCGGTATGCGGTCCATGATTTTTCCGAGCTTGTCACGGATATACGCTTCATCCTCCGGAGATACAAAGGCTGAATACTTCTCCTCCACCACACCTTTTTTCAGGTCATCGAGGTACAGACTCACCTGCTCATCCATATCCTTCCTGCTGTTGAAATGCTTCATGAACAGCAGGCGGAAAATTGTCTCTCTGATTTCGCTTCGCTTCATCTTTCCCTGTTCTCCGTCCGGTTATTTCGCTGTCTTATCCACCTGCACATCGGCAACGCTGACACCGACCTCGGAGACGCTGAAATCCGTCATCTCCTCGAGTGCCGACTTTACCTTTTCCTGTACTTTCTTCGTCGTCTCCGGAATGTTGTAGCCGTATTTCATGATGATAATCAGACGGACAGTCATGGTTCCTTCGCTGACCTCCACCTTGACGGCCCTGGACAGTGAACGGGCACCGATCCTGGGCGCCTTCTCATGTGTGATCCCGCCGATCAGGCAGGCCACGCCCTCGACCTCCGTCGCCGCAATGGCAGCGATCGCACTGAGGACATCCTCCGAGATCTCCACCGTTCCGGTTGTATGATCATCATATACTGTATAAGAACTTTTCATGTTTCTGGACGCCATCGTACTGCCTCCTGTCAGATATGTTCCGTGCTTCATCATGGTGTATAAATTATACCGCAGCATGTATAAAATTAAAAGTAATATAATAAATTCTCAGTTGCGTGAAAACTCCTCCAGCACCAGTCCCTCGTTCCTGTCGAGAACCATGCCGACGGACCACGGATGTACGAAGAGAAGAAGCGGACGTCCCTTCATATCGCGCACTTTCTTCATGTCGGAAGTGCCGATGATATTGTCCAGATCCACCTGTTCATAATTCGAGATCCAGCGTATATATTCATACGGAAGCATGTCGAGGCGGATCTCGCAGTTATACTCATTTTCGATCCGGTAGCGCAGCACATCAAACTGAAGCACGCCGACAACGCCAACGATGATTTCCTCCATGCCGCCTTTTACTTCCTGAAAAATCTGGATGGCGCCCTCCTGGGCAATCTGCCGGATACCCTTGACAAACTGTTTTCTCTTCATGGAATCAATCAGTGTCACGCGGGCAAAGTGCTCCGGCGCAAACGTCGGAATGCCCTCAAACGCAAACTTATGGCCGGGAGTGCAGACTGTGTCGCCGATGGAAAACTGTCCCGGATCAAAGACACCGATGATATCGCCGGCATAAGCCTCGCTGACCACATGGCGCTCGTCCGCCATCATCTGCTGAGGCTGAAGCAGCCGCATCTTATGGTCTCCCTGCACGTGATACACCTCCGCGTCCGCATCAAAGCGCCCGGAACAGATCCGCATGAATGCGAGACGGTCGCGGTGATTTTTGTTCATATTGGCCTGAATCTTGAAGACAAAGGCGGAAAAGAAATCAGATGCCGGATCTATCAGTCCTTCGGTCGACATCCGCGCGAGCGGCGGAACCGTCATCTTCAGGAAATGCTGAAGAAACGTCTCGACACCGAAGTTCGTAAGCGCGGAACCGAAGAACACCGGTGAAAGCCTGCCGTGATTGACCTTGTCCTGATCAAATTCCACCGAAGCGCCGTCCAGCAGCTCCAGTTCCATCTCCAGCTGATCCTTCTGATCCTCTGTGATCTCATCCAGCAGATGCGGATCATCGAGAGCGATCTCTTCCTCCTCGCCCTCCCGGGTTCCCTTCTGCGTATCATGGAACGTCAGCACCCTTCTGGTTTCCCGGTCATACACGCCGCGGAAAGATTTGCCCGAACCGATCGGCCAGTTGATCGGGCAGCACGGAATGCCGAGCTCCTTCTCAATCTCATCAATCAGGTCAAACGTATCGCGGGCATCGCGGTCCATCTTGTTGATAAAGGTAAAGATCGGAATGCCTCTCATGGCGCAGACCTTGAACAGCTTTCTGGTCTGAGGCTCCACTCCCTTGCCTCCGTCGATCACCATGACGGCCGTATCCGCTGCCATCAGTGTCCGGTAGGTATCCTCCGAGAAGTCCTGGTGTCCCGGCGTATCAAGCAGATTAATGCAGTATCCTTCATAATTAAACTGAAGAACTGAAGAGGTGACGGAAATACCTCTCTGTTTCTCAATCTCCATCCAGTCGGACACGGCGTGACGCGCCGTTGCCTTTCCCTTGACGGAACCGGCCAGATTGATCGCCCCTCCGTAGAGCAGAAACTTCTCCGTCAGCGTTGTTTTTCCCGCATCAGGGTGTGAGATGATCGCGAATGTTCTTCTTTTCTCAATTTCCTTTTTATAATCAGCCACGAACGTGCTCCCTTGTAAATTTCAGGTCGTCATTTTCTCTGTTCCGGCCCGCAGACGCCAGACCGGCACGCTAAATATAGCACAGCCCGGAAACCAGCGTCAACACAGGTACCGTCATTGTCAGGTTACCGTTCAGACACTGCCGGAGCCACGGAACACATGGCTCTGACAACGTCTGATCTGTAACTATCCACCGCCGCCGCACACAGGGGCTTTCCGCCGCGACGCGCTCTCGCTTGTCCTCGACGCAGCGGTGCATAAATTCGTCCTTCGCTCCCGCTTGGACTCATTAAGCACCGGCGTCTGCGGATGTCGCGTTGAAAAGCCCTTGCGTGCGGCCGCATTCAGCGAATGAACGGCAGCCTGCCATTCGCTGAACGCTAACGGAAGAGGCGGGCGCGGCATCTGCCGCACCCGCCCCTTCTTCTCATATACCTTCCGGCAATCAGTTCAGTTTCCAGATATCCCGGTTGTACTGCTCAATCGTGCGGTCTGATGAGAAATATCCGGCCTTCGCGATATTGACCAGTTCCTTTTTATACCATCCCATTCTGTCGTTGAAATCGTCGAACATTCTTTCCTTCGTGGCGATGTAGTCCTTCAGGTCAAGAAGCGTCATAAACCAGTCTTTTGTCACCAGCTCGTGATGCAGTCTGTTCAGGCTTACCGGATCGCCGAGATTCATGATCTCCGGTCCGACGATAAAGTCGACAAGCTTGTGGATCAGCGGATCATGATCATAATAGTCCGCCGGATGATAAGCTTCCTTCCTGTACAGATCCACAACCGTATCCGCGTCTGCTCCGAAAATGTAAATATTGTCATCGCCGACCAGCTGATGGATCTCTACGTTTGCACCGTCCTCCGTGCCGATGGTAACGGCACCGTTCAGCATGAACTTCATGTTGGATGTGCCGGACGCCTCCTTCGAAGCAAGCGAGATCTGCTCCGAAATATCCGCTGCCGGAATGATGTGCGTCGCCTTGGTCACGTTGTAGTTTTCGATCATGACGACCTTCAGGTACGGGCTGACCTCCGGATCGTTCATCGTGAGTTCCTGCAGACACAGGATCAGATGGATGATATCCTTCGCGATCACATAGGCCGGCGCCGCCTTCGCGCCGAACACCATCGTGATCGGCCGTTTCGGCAGATGGCCCTTTTTGATCTCCATATACTTGTAGATCGCGTAGAGTGCGTTCATCTGCTGTCTCTTGTACTCATGCAGACGCTTTACCTGTACATCAAAAATCGAATCCAGGTCGAGAGACAGGTCCTGTGTCTCATAGAGATACTGGATTGCCTTCTTTTTATTGTGATGACGGATTTTGCCGATCTTCTTCAGAACTTCTTCGTCATCCCTGTACTGAAGAAGTTTTTCCAGCTCCATGGCATCCTTGCGGTATCCGGGCCCGATCAGCTCATCAAAATAAGAAGCCATCTCCGGGTTCGCCGCGATGAACCAGCGGCGGAAGGTGATGCCGTTTGTCTTGTTATTGAATTTCTCCGGATAGAGCGTATAGAAGTTATGAAGCTCGGAATTTTTCAGGATATTCGTATGAAGCTCCGCCACACCGTTGACGGAATGGCCGTAATGAATATCCATGGAAGCCATGTGAACCAGATTGTTCTTATCAATAATATACGTCGTCTCGTCGTCGACTTTTTCCTTCACCCGTCTGTCCAGCTCTTTAATGATCGGAAGCAGATGCGGAACGGTCTCCTCGAGGTAATCGATCGGCCACTTCTCAAGCGCCTCGGCAAGAATCGTATGATTCGTGTAGGCGCAGGTCTTCGTTACGATTCTGATCGCCTCATCCATCTCGATGCCGCGCATCTGCAGCTGACGGATCAGCTCCGGAATGATCATGGACGGGTGCGTATCATTGATCTGAACCGCCACATATTCGTCAAGTCTGTGCAGATCCACGCCTCTCTCGTCCGCTTCGCGGATGATCAGCTGTGCCGCATTGCATACTATGAAATACTGCTGATAGATACGAAGCACCTGACCTGCGCGGTCGCTGTCATCAGGATAGAGGAACAGGGTCAGATTTCTCGGGATATCATCCTTGTCAAAATCAATGCTGTTTTCCTTTACCATATTATCGTCCACCGTATCCAGATCGAACAGGTGCAGACGGTTGCACTTGCCGTTCAGGTAGCCCGGAACGTTAATGTCATACATGGTGGAATGAAGGGTGAAACGTCTGAAGGGCACTTCAAAGGAAACAGGACGTCTCTCAAGCCAGCTCTGTCTTCTGATCCACGGGTTGATGACTTCATGCTGCTTGTTGTTCACGAATTCCTGGCGGAACAGACCGTAATGATAATTCAGTCCCACGCCGTCGCCATACAGACCGAGCGTTGCGATTGAATCAAGGAAGCAGGCGGCCAGACGTCCCAGTCCGCCGTTGCCGAGACTCGGCTCAAGCTCAAGCTCCTCAATATCGGACACCTCAAGCTTGTACTTTCTGAGGATCGAATTGATCTCATCATACATGCCGAGGTTGATCAGATTGTTCGAAAGCAGCTTGCCCATCAGAAACTCTGCGGAAATATAATACAGTTTCTTCTTTCCCGTGATCCTCGGGCGGTTTTCCATTTCCTCCCGCGTGATCTGCATCAGGACTTCAAAAATCTCTTCCTTCGTTGAATCATGCAGATCCCGGCCGAAATACTGTCTCAGCAGATTGTTGATTCTCTCTTCCATTTGTCCATATTCTCCTGTCTGATGGCGGCACCGGATAACCGCAGCCGCGAAATCATTGTCGTCCCCCGTCACAAGGTCAGCCGACCCCTTTCATTCCCGCGCCTGCCGGTCACTTTCCGGCCGGTGCAGGGATTCTCCCGTATACCCAGGTCATCTCGCGGATCTCTTCCGCCGTCTCCTCCGTGAACTGTCCGGGAAGAAGCCGCCAGCGCCAGTTGCCTGACTGCGTCCCCGGTGTATTGATTCTTGCCTCATTGCCGAGCCCGAGCCAGTCCTGCATCGGAATGATGCACGTATCCGCCGTACTGGCCATGGCCAGTCGTATCAGATCTCTGACATCGCGGACGCGGTGTCCCACGTACCGGTTCAGATAACCCTTTGCCTTCCTGTCCATCACTTTCAGAAATCCTGCCGCCGTATCGTTGTCATGCGTGCCCGTATAGACGACGCAGTTATGATCATAACCAAACGGCAGATAGCTGTTGGTATTGCTTCCGTCAAAGGCGAACTCAATAATCTTCATGCCCGGAAAGCCTGATTTTTTTACCATGCGGATGACGTCGTCCGTCAGGAAACCCAGATCTTCGGCGATAAAATCCATCTTCCCGAGTTCTTTTTTCGCCGTCCGGAACAGGTCAAGCCCGGGGCCCTTCTTCCAGCAGCCACCGGCCGCGGTGCGGTCGCCGAAGGGAACACTCCAGTAGTCATTGAATCCCCGGAAATGATCGATTCTTACCACGTCATACATCTTCATGACATGGCGCATTCTTCCGATCCACCACCGGTATCCCGTCGCCTTCTGTCTCTCCCAGTCATACAGCGGATTGCCCCAGAGCTGTCCGTCCGCCGTAAACGCATCCGGCGGACATCCGGCCACGCCGAGCGGTGTCAGATGCTCATCGAACTGAAACAGCGAAGGATCCGACCAGGTATCCGCACTGTCCATGGCGACATAGATCGGGATATCCCCGATGATTCTGACACCGTGCTGATGTGCATAATCCTTCAGCCGGCGCCACTGCACAAAGAATTCATACTGCTGAAAATAAATAAAGCGGATGTCTTCCGCATGTTCTTCCGCAAATTTCTTCAGCGCCTCCGGTTTTCTGCACCTGAGTTCCTCCGGCCAGAGACTCCACTGATGATTACCGCACGCTGATTTAATCGCCATAAAAAGAGCGTAATCATGAAGCCAGCCCTTATTTTCCTCAAGAAAGTCTCCGTAATCCTCCGGCACAGCCTTCTTCTCAAAACGCCGGAAGGCTTTCCCGAGCAATACAAACCGTGTCTCGTAGAGGCGTCCGTAATCAGCATATGACGGCGCTTCGGGATCTGAAGCGTCAGCTTCCTCACATTCTTCTTCCGTCAGCAGTCCCTCTTCCGTCAGCGTCTCGGGCGAAATAAAATAGGGATTTCCGGCGAAGGTTGAGAAGGACTGATACGGGGAATCTCCGTATCCGGTGGGACCGAGAGGAAGAATCTGCCAGCAGGACTGACCTGATTTTTCCAGAAGGTCGATGAACCGAAATGCTTCTTTCGAAAAACCGCCGATTCCGTACTTCGAAGGAAGTGATGAAACCGGAAGCAGAATGCCGCTTGCTCTTTTCATAGCCACCTCTGTGTTAATTTTTATCAAGAACGGAGTCCCGTTCGTGCAGCTCAGCTTCGTAAACCAGATGTTCACGTTCCTGACTGCCTCCGATCTGCGCCATCAGCAGCCGCACCGATGAATCCACCATCTTCTGAACAGGCTGAATGACCGTCGTGAGCGACGGCTCCATATACCGGGTGAGCTCTATGCCGTCAAATCCGACCACGGAAATATCCTGGGGGATCTTCAGTCCGGCATCATAAATCGCTTTGTAAGCCCCGATCGCCATGCGGTCCGCGATCACAAACACCGCCGTGAATTCCTTCTTTCTTTTCAGCAGGCGTGTCATCATCGCATAGCCGTTGGCTTCCGTATATTCGGGATTCTGAGCATCCATATAGGCGATCAGATCCTCGTCATAGGGAATACCGTTATCTTCCAGTGCCCTGCGATACCCGCTGAGACGGAGCAGACCGACGGTATTATCTTCTCTGGTGCCGGTCAGCATCGCGATTTTTCTGTGTCCTTTATGGATCAGATAATCCGTCACCTTGTAGGCTTCCTTCGGATCATCAATGGACACGGAAGACACATGAACAGGACCTGTCGTCTCGTTCACGCCTCTGCCGGCCACGGAACACAGCACCATGGGCACCTGCATGTTCTTCAGAACAACGTCAGGGTAATCCATGGTTCCGCCGAGAAGAATGATGCCCTTCAGACGTTTCTCCTTCGCGATCTCCTCAGCCACATATACCTCGTCCGCATCACCGGATATGGTATGCAGGAAATAATCGTATCCGTTCTCCACCAGTTCCTTCTGAAAATAAGGAAACATACCCTGAAAAAACGGATTATTAACACCCTTGACGATCAGCGCGACGGTATTCGACTCCGTCATCTTCAGATTCCGCGCGCTGTTGTTCGGAATATAGTTGAACTTGCGCACCACACTCATGACACGCTCGCGCGTCTTCTCATTGATCGAAGGATCATTGTTGATTGCTCTTGAAACCGTACTGATACTGACATTGCACAGCCGTGCAATATCCCTGATTGTCATTGCCGCCATTTTTCCGCCCCGTAAATTTTCTTTTTTCAGCGGGATAATTATACCCTTCCGGCAGCCAGCCTCCCGTAAGTCTTCGTCACTTTATAAATTCTTGCCGCCAGCTCTCTGCTGTCTGATCCGGCATTCATTCTCCAGCGCCAGTTCGTGCCCGTTGTACTCGGATGATTTGTTCTCGCGCGGTCATCCAGCCCGAGCCAGTCCTGCATCGGGATCACACATGTATCTGCGACTGATCCCTCTGCCGCTCTGATCATCAGATCGGCAATCCGCTCCGGATCATCAGAATCCGTTGCCAGATAGTCCTTCAGCATCTGCTTTTCCTCAGGCAGAATACTGTCAAGCCAGCCGACGATCGTTTCATTGTCATGCGTACCGGTATAGACAATGCAGTTCCGTCCGTAATGGTATGGCTTATACTGTTCGCTGCCGCTGGAATCCCTTGAGTCGAAAGCGAATTCCAGTACCTTCATGTTCGGATATCCGGAATCCTTTACCAGCTGCCTTACACTCGGTGTGATATAGCCGAGATCCTCAGCTATAATCGGAATATCGCCCAGGGCTTCCTTTATCGCTCGGAAAAGCTTCATGCCCGGGCCCTTCTTCCAGACGCCGTTTCTTGCCGTCGTCTCACCGTTCTTTACCGAAAAATATTCATCAAATCCGCGGAAATGATCAATCCGGATCACATCGTAAAGTTCTCTGCACTTTCTGATCCGGCTGATCCACCACGTATAATGATTTTCATCCATTTTATCCCAATTGTAAAGAGGATTCCCCCAAAGCTGCCCGTCCGCCGCAAAACCATCCGGAGGACATCCTGCCACAGCGGTCGGCACATTGGCGTCATCGACCTGGAAAAGGGAGGGATTTGCCCAGAAATCAGCACTGTCTGCTGATACATAGATCGGAATATCACCGATGATCTCGATACCGCGCTGATTCACATAAGCCTTCAGATCCTTCCACTCGCGGTCGAATTCATACTGGAGGAATTCGTAGAATCCGATCTCATCGCCGAGTTCTCTGGTCCAGCGCTCCAGTGCGGCAGGTTCGCGGTATCGGATATCATCATCCCACTCTGTAAAGGATGCTCCGCCGAAGGCATCCTTGAGTGCCATAAACAGCGCATAGTCGCGGAGCCAGTTTTCATTTGCTCTGACAAAATCGTCAAACTGCTCCTTTTCACCGGAATTCTTCCATTTGCCGTATGCCTTTCTCAGTACGGAGAAGCGATGCTGATATTGAAAGCCATAGTCGACATAGTCAAATACCGGGGCGGCATCGCGCCCGGATCCGTCTTTCTTTTTATGCTTATCAGATTTTTTCTGTTTTTTTCCTTTTTTATTTTTTCCGCTGCCGTGACCTGTTTTTTCTGTCACCGTCGCCGCACTGCCGGCTGATGCTGCAGCAGAAACCGGAGCCAGAAGTCCGGCACAGTCATCTTCTGTCAGAAATCCGCGCCGGATCAGTTCCTCCGGATCTATAAAATAGGGATTCCCTGCAAAGGTTGAGAACGACTGGTACGGAGAATCCCCGAACCCTGTCGGTCCCACAGGAAGGATCTGCCAGTACCGCTGGCCGGCTTCCGCGAGAAAATCCGCAAACCTGCGTGCTTCATCAGACATGCATCCGATTCCGTACTTCCCGGGAAGACTGAAGACAGGCATTAAAATTCCGCTCGCACGCTTACTCATTCTGCTCTCTCCCTCATTTCTGCCGAATACGGGACGGCTCAGCGATATAAAACTGCGCCGTCCCCGTCTTTTCCTGTGAGACGTCCTGTATGACACAGCGGCGTCTCACCTGTTCACTTTCATGATTCACACAGCCGCGGGATCAGCCCTTGACTGCACCTGCCACAACGCCCTCGATGATGTACTTCTGTACGGCCATATAAAAGATTACGATCGGGATGATCGCCAGAACCAGCACGGCCATCATAGCGCCCCAGTCGATCTGTCCGTGTGACTGTTTCAGGAACTGAACTGCGATCGGAATGGTGCGGTACTTCTTGATATCCAGAACCAGATAAGGAAGAAGGAAATCGTTCCAGATCCACATCGCATCAAGAATAGATACGGTGATGATTTCCGGCTTCATGACCGGCATGATGACTCTGAAGAAGCACTGAACCGGCGTGCAGCCGTCGATGCAGGCAGCCTCCTCAAGCTCGATCGGAATTTCCTTGACGAAGCCTGTGAACATGAAGACCGCAAGGCCTGCACCGAATCCCAGGTATACGATGGTAATTCCGACCGGGTTTGAGAGATGGAGAATGTTCGCAAACTTGGAGAGGGTGAACATGACCATCTGGAATGGTACGATCATGGAGAACATGCAGAGCACGTAAATCGTAGTGGAAAGTACGGATTTAACTCTCACAACGTACCATGCCGTCATAGAGCAGAACAGCACGATCAGTAAAACGGAAACAACCGTGATAAAAATCGAGTAGCCGAAGCATTTGAAGAAGTCTGTCTTCTGAATCGCATTCGCATAGTTCTTCAGGCCGACAAAGGTCTTGGAGATGCCTGCTGCCCATCTGTCAAAGCCTCTGGAAAGCGGTATATAGCTCAGGCTGAACGGAGCCTTGAAGATATACGCCTTTCTCTTAAAGGAGTTCATCAGAACGATCAGAAGCGGAAGAATCCAGAATATGGAAAGTACGGTAAAGAAGATGGTCCATGCCGCGCCGTGCTTTACTCTTCTTGCTGCGGAAACTTCATTCTTTTCCCTTGCCATTTATGCCACCTCCTCTTTCTGCGTCGTCAGCTTATTCTGAACAAGTGCGATGACCGCAACCATGATGAAGAACAGAACAGCCTTGGCCTGTCCTACGCCCTGCCATCCGGTGGTACCGTACATCGTGTCGTAAATGTTCAGTGCAAGCAGCTGTGACATCTTGCCCGGGTTGCCGTTTGTCAGGGCAAGGTTCTGATCGAAGAGCTTGAAGCCGTTCGTCAGGGTAAGGAAGGTGCAGATCGTGATCGTAGGACGGAGCTGCGGAAGAATGACATCCTTTACGATCTGATGACTGTTCGCGCCGTCGATTTTTGCGGCCTCGATCAGATCAGAAGGTACATTCTGAATACCTGCGATGTAAATGATCATCATATATCCGATCTGCTGCCAGCAGACAACAATGACCAGTCCCCAGAAAGCGCTCCACTGCGTCGAAACGATGGTTTTCGAATAATCATCCAGGATGGCGTTAAAAATCATCAGCCATACATAGGAAAGAACGATACCGCCGATCAGGTTCGGCAGGAAGAATGCCGTCCTGAAGAAGTTGGTTCCCCTGATGCCTCTGGTCAGTGCCATGGCAATGAGGAATGCCACCACGTTGATGATGATAACCGTCACTGCGGTGAAGAGGCATGTATACCAGATCGAATGCAGAAACGTTGTATCAAGCTTGCCGTTGACGTAAAAAATCTTCGTATAGTTCTGAAGTCCTGTCCACTTCCAGTCGGTTACGGTTGTGAACTTGCAGAATGAAAGGAAGATACCATAGACGAAAGGTACGATAAATCCGATAATGAACGCCGCAAACGTCGGAAGGACGAACAGTGGCCAGTATTTCTTAGTTGTCTTTGACATTGATGTTCCCTCTCCATAAAACCTGCATCAGTCAGACTGCATGATTCAAATTCTCCGGATCCTCCGTATGCTGCCCGAAGGGCACAGAACCGGCCCTGATCTGCTCTGTATTCATATGGTTCTATGATCTTCAGGCGGCACACACAGGATGTATTTTCAGAAATAAGCCGGGTGGATGAAGGTGTCACCCACCCGGCCGGATTTTCATAATGGCTTACTGAGCGCTGGAAGAAGAAACGGCTTCTCCGTCACTCTCATGAGCCAGTTTCCACTGATTAGCCCATCCGTCAACGAATGCGGTCTTAACGGCATCCCAGTCGCCGGAACCATCAGTGTAAGCGGTCAGAGCTGCAACAACATCTGCACGCCAGTCATCTACGTTCGGTGTAGCGTTGAATGCCCATGCTACAGAAGTCTTGCCGTCTGCAGTGTAGGTTGCTGCCTTTGCGCCGAACTCGTTGGTCGGAGCATAGTCATCAGTAAAGGTATCGAACGGAGCGGACAGACCCATCGTATTGGTGATGGCATCGCGGCCCTCATCAGAAGTGATTACCCAGTTCAGGAAATCAAGAGAAGCATCGATATCTTCCTGTGATGCCTGGCTGTTGATTGCCCAGTGGTTCTCAGTACCAACAGCAAGTCCCTCGTTCTCATCGTCAACGCCGAAGTAAATCGGGATCATGTCCAGATCATCATCAGCGGTGAGGTAGCCGTTGTCACCGGAAGCATCCTTCAGTGCTGAGTACTCCCAGTCACCATTCTGATAGAAGATAGCCTCTTCCATACCGAACTCCTGCTCAGCGTTGTAAGTGCCGCCTGCCAGTGTCTTCGGATCAGCGCCGGAATCAGATACATACATATCCCAGACATTCTTGAACTGATCAAGATAAGTTCCCTTGATGGTCGGCTCACCGGCTGTCGGATCCTCAAGACCGTCATCTACGAATTCATAGTACAGCGGGAAGTTTGCCAGATGTCCGGAGAATCTCCAGGAAGAGCTGTCGTCCAGACCTGCGGATGTGAATGCTCCGGTCAGTTCTGTACCGAACTTCTGATTATACTCATCAATACGGCTCTGGATATCATCAGCGGTCTTCTTCAGGGTATCAAAATCCTTGATATCATCGATGGAGGAGATAACTGCATTATCCATGGTGCAGTAGTTGTCAAGCAGTGTCTTGTTTACGATGATGCCGTATGCTTCGTAGCAGTTTGCAATACCTGCAACCTTGCCGTTGTAGTTGACATCAAGGGAATGATCCGTTACGTGTTTGTAGAGATCTGTGTCTTTCAGATCATAGGTGTAGGCATCCCATGTCTGAGCATCGGTGGAGCTGCCGATATTGAAGATTGTCGGAGCTTCGCTCTTGGCCATCTCAGACTGAAGTGTGGTGGCATACTGGCCATCGGCTGCGGTAACAACCGTCACATCAACGTTCGGGTTCTGCTTCATGTAGGTGGAAGCCAGATCCTGCCATGCCTCATCCGTCTCCGGTTTGAAGTTCAGCATGTAAACGGTACCTGATGCACTGCCGGACTCGGAAGATGCCTCAGCAGTCTCACTGGAAGCCTCCGCCGTCTCATTGGCTGAAGAACTGCTGGTTGCTGCAGCTGAAGATGCGCTTGCAGATTCTGCTGCGCTGCTGCTTGTTGCCGTTGATGAAGAGCCGCATCCTGCGATCATGCTGGCTGCCATTGCCGCACCAACCATGACACTAACAACTTGCTTTTTCATACCTGTGTTTTCCTCCTTCTCTAGAAAACAATATGTACTTTTTTGATACCGTTTCCAAATCTCGTTGTAATTTCAATGTTTACTAAATTTATAACGTTTTCATTATTTTTCTGAAACCATTGATTTAACTGGATTTGTTTTGTTTGGAAACGCTTTCTATGGTTAGAAGATAACATCATTTGGAAACGTTTTCAACTGCTTTTTAACAAAAAGTTCATATTTGGCAGGTATGTCCAATTTTGCAGCCTTGAATTTGTACAATTTGTTAACAGGATGTGTCACATCGGACCGAAAAGGGTGATGTATCCGAGGGTCTGCTGTCCTGACAGCATCTGAACCATACCTGAGAATCCGGGTTTTCTTTCTTTTCTGTACAAAATTCAGGATTTCTTCTATATAATGATGTGGATGTCATAAGGATGATAACCGGATCGCTGTGCGCTCCGCGCATCTGTGATACGGAAATTTCCGGATACTGCCATACAGGAGGGGCTCATTATGAGACTGCTGTTAGCTGAGGACGAAAAATCTCTGTCCCGCGCGCTCGTCAAGATCCTTGAGCACGCCAACTACTCGGTTGATGCTGTTTATGATGGAGAAGAGGCACTTGAATATCTCGAAGCCGGGAATTATGACGGCCTGATCCTCGATATCATGATGCCGAAAATGGACGGGCTGACTGTTCTGAAGAAGATCCGCAGCAGAGGGAGTCAGCTTCCGGTTCTTCTGCTCACGGCAAAATCAGAAATCGAAGACAAGGTAACGGGGCTGGACCTGGGCGCCAATGATTATCTGACCAAGCCGTTTGCACCGCCGGAGCTCCTTGCCAGAATACGGGCCATGACGCGCACGCAGTCACCGGTGCAGACAGACAGCGAACTTCACTTCGGCAACGTTACGCTGAATACCTCAACCTATGAACTGTCTTCGCCCGCAGCGAGCTTCCGCCTCGCCAACAAGGAATATCAGATGATGGAGCTTCTGATGCGCAATCCGAAACAGCTGATCTCGGCAGAGCAGTTTCTGGATAAGATCTGGGGATATGACAGCGATGCTGAAACCAACGTTGTCTGGGTATATATTTCCTATCTCAGGAAGAAACTGACCGCGCTGAAGGCAAATATCTCCATCAAAGCAACAAGAAATGCCGGATATTCCCTTGAAATCGCAGCATCTGACAGCTGACCGCGCGGCAGAGGAAAATCATATGATCAGAAAATTACGCAGACGTTTCATCGTGGCAGCGATGGCCGCCGTTGTACTTGTTCTTTTCGTCATCATGGGTACCATCAATATCCTGAATTACCACAATGTCGTCAGTGAATCGGATGCTGTTCTGCAGCTTCTGGCGGACAACAGCGGCTCCTTTCCCGATTCCATGGGGCAGAACGGCGGCGGTCAGATTCCGGAAAAGCCTGAAGACGTGAAATCAGACAGCAAATCCGGCATATCAGCCATGAATGCCGGCGAGAATCCGGCCGGTGCCGATCCGGCAGACAGCATGGGCGGCAGCAGAAACAGCATGAATCCCGCCGATAACCCGAATGATCCTGCAAAGCAGGGCTTTTCTCTGTTCAGTTTTCTGCATGGGCAGAACGGCATGTCTGCCGAGACGCCATATGAATCCCGATATTTCACCGTGACCTTTGACGCTGAAGGAAACGTAACAGATGCCAACGTGGAGAGCATTGCGGCCATTGACACCGACTCGGCCGAAGCGATGGCTGAATCCGTGCTGAGCAGCGGATCCGACAGAGGTTTTTCCGGATATTACCGCTATAAGAAAACGGAAAACGATGACAACGGTACCATGCTGATTTTTCTGGACTGCCAGAGAAGCCTCAGCAATGTCCGTTCCTTTCTGATCATCAGCATTCTCGTATGTCTGATCGGCACTGCCGCCGTCCTGATCCTCGTCATTCTTCTCTCCGCGCGGATCGTAAAGCCGGCGGAGGAAAGCTACCTGAAGCAGAAACGCTTCATTACGGATGCCGGTCACGATCTGAAGACGCCGCTGACGGTCATTGACGCCGACGTGTCTGTCCTTGAGATGGATACCGGAAAAAATGAATGGCTGGACGACATTCTTGTGCAGACAAAAAGGATGACCGATCTGACAAACGATCTGATCTATCTTTCGCGGATGGACGAGGGAGAAAACCGGATGACGATGATTGATTTTCCTCTCTCGGATGTCATCTCCGAAACGGTGCAGTCCTTCCGTTCCCGTGCTCAGGTGGAAGAAAAAGACTTCGATTATGAAATAGAACCTATGATTACGTACTGCGGCGACGAAAAATATATGACACGGCTCGTCACCATCCTTCTCGACAACGCCTTCAAATATTCAGACGATCACGGCATGATCCGTGTCAGCCTCCGGTCACATGGAAAAGGTTTTATATTGAAAGTATACAACACAGCCGAATCGGTTGACCACGAGACGCTGACCCACATGTTTGACCGGTTCTACCGTGCCGACAAATCCCGTAATTCCTCCAGGGGCGGGTATGGCATCGGCCTTTCCATTGCCTCGGCGATCACAGCCGCCCATAAGGGAAAAATCACCGCATCATCCGATGACGGCCGGTCGATGCTGATCACCGCAACGTTCTGAGTTTTTTCTGCCGCACGCTGATTCAGGCTGGCATCAGAAGCCTTTTCTCTCTCTGACAGCAGGCGGCACGGTCACGGAAGACACAGGCGGCACGGTCACGGAAGACAGCAGAAAGCGGCGGCACATCTTTCGATGCGCCGCCGCCCTTTATCACAGAACCGCCGAATCAGTGCGGTTCCGGGGCAGGCTGCCTGCCCTCTTTCGGGGAAAAGGAAACGCCTTATCAGTCAGTGGAAAGCTCCTCGGGCCTTGCCACTTCATAATCTTCCCAGCTGTCCGCTGCAGAAGCACCTGATGTATCGGCGTCTGTTGAGTAGCTGTCTGTTGTAATCGTATAACTGCTGTTGCCTTCGACGTACGTTGTGCCGTCAGTGCCGACAATGGTGACCGTATTGCCGTCGGCATCAACGATAGTATCTGCATTGTTCAGAAAAGTCAGTGTACTGTCGCCTGTGACAACCCAGGTTGAACCGCTCTCAATCGTGAGGTTGCAGTATCCGTCGCCGCCGTCTCCGGCATTGGACTCATCATCAGTCACAGCACCTGTCAGTGTACTGGATCCCGTCATGTAGAAATCCAGCTTGCTGATGGAATCCCATATGATATCGCCCTCCATTTCCTGATCAATCGCGGTAAAATTGCAGTCCGCTCCGTTTTCTCCGCTGGTGCCCCATCCTCTCTGATTGGCGTTGCCGGTGCACTTCAGGAAGAAATCATTATCATCAGCATAAGTGATGTCAACATCATCCAGAACAAAGGTAGACTCTGTATTTGTCGTATAGAACATACCGCCGTTTTTCGCGGTAAGCGTACCGCCTGTCATCTCAAAAGTACTGTTGCCTTCCTCGGAATCTCCCGACATACTCTGGTACAGAATCACATTCCAGGTGCAGTCGTTCTGTTCATTGTCCGGCATATTTCCTGTCAGGTTGCAGTCAAACAGCCGGAGGGAATTCAGACCTTCGATGCAGACCGCCTCGGAATTGTCGGCTGTCAGATCCGCATCATGTACTGTAATATCTGCTGTCGAATAAACCGCCGGAGATCCCGTACCGTCAGATGTATAGGATCCTCCGTCAACCACCATCGTTCCGCCGCCTCTGTCGCTGCGGATCGCCGCAGAAGATTCACCGGCCGTCGTGACGGTATCATCATATGCATAGAGGGTACCACCGCCTGCCACATGGATGCCGCCTGACGTATCCTTTGAGGTGTTGATCGTCGTATCCGCCACATAGGTCACGCCGTCACCGTAAGAGAAAACTCCTGCACCACCTTTGGCATCAGAGGTAATGTTGCTGTCACTGAGATATGTCGTCCCGTCGGTTGTCAGTACAGAAGCTCCGACGCCGTAAAAGCTGGCATTATCACCGCCGGTGCTGTCGTCGGAAGTTCTGTTGACTGTCAGACCGGAGAGTCTGGCTGTCGCACCGTTGTCGACCAGAACACCCTCTTCATCTGTTCCCGTGGAATCGATGGTCTGATCACTCAGTGTCGTGTCCTCGGAAATCTCGTTGTCACTGGTATAGGTGACATCCGCTGCTGAAGACTGTCCGCCGCCGGCACCGTTTCCTGGAGCGCCACCGGCATTCACAATCGTTACCGTATCGGCTGTGCCGTCATCCGCCAGCGTGATGATCACATGTGTTC
This sequence comes from uncultured Eubacteriales bacterium, assembly GCA_900319355.1. Classification (GTDB taxonomy): domain Bacteria; phylum Bacillota; class Clostridia; order Lachnospirales; family Lachnospiraceae; genus Bilifractor. The sequence goes on from ONOC01000005.1 coordinate 41,806, forward strand.
CTTCCGTAAGTGAATCAATGGATGCTTCGCCCATATTGCCGGGTGCTCCGCCGGACGGTGCCTCGCCGGACGGTGCCTGCTTTTCAGAATCCGAAGAATCTGAACTGCCGGAAGAACTGCTGTCTTCGCCTGGCTTTGCCGGAGGATTACCGGAAGGAGCCTCGCCTGAAGGCGCTTCGCCCGAAGGCGCGGAGCCGGAATCACCGGACGGTTTTTCCGGGGCTTTTCCTGATGAAGCAGACTCCGAATCATCTGACGAAAACTCATCCGAACTGCCGCTCACATCCTCTTTCCCGTTTTCTGAAGATCCGCCGTCCGAAGGGGCTTCTCCGGAAGGGGCTTCTCCGGAAGGGGCCTCACCGGAGGGAGCGCCGCCCATGCCTCCCTGATATTCATAGGTTGTGTCATCTGTCACTGTAACTGTCTTTGTCTCCCCGGTGAGTGTCAGTTCTGAGCTGTCCCCGGAATCTGCTGTTCCGACATTCACCGTGATGGTATCTCCGTCAACCGATGCTACCTCGCCCTCTACGGTCGTGCTCTCGGACGAAGTAGCAGAAGATGCGTTCACTTCTTCCTGACCCGATGCTGCCTCTGCCGTGGTCGAAGCTGTTGCTGTCTTTGTCGTTCCGCATGCCGCCATGGTTGATGCTGCAGTAAGAACCAGTCCCATTGCCATTGCAAGATAACGTTTTTTCATAATAAAGCCCTTTCTCAGTCTGTACTGTATGCCGGATCAGGCCGGCTGATTATGTTCGGCAACTCCGCTTTCCGGCTTTCCCCTGACCGGATCTGACGCGGACTCGAAAGCTTTGTTCCCTTTCGATGTCCCTACTATAAGGGCTTTACCTAAAATGAAGTTTAAATAGTAGTTTCCCAACCAGTGGGACTATACCATGCAAATAAGGCATAGCCCCTGGCTGTGGTGATGATTATTTAGTATCTTCAGGCGGAGCCGGTTTGGGTTTGTTTTTGCTCCCCGGCGGACGCCCGCGTTTACGTTTTACAGTTGTTGTTACCTGAGTGGATTCTTTCTCCTGCCTGGGGCTGTTCTTACTTCCCTTCGGTCGGCCGCGTTTCTTTTTCGGCGGTTCTTCCGGTTTTGGAACGAGCTCAAGTTCCTGGAGAATCTTCATATGAGAAGGATTCATACGAACCAGCTGCCATTCTTCGCCGTTAACACGGGCTTTCTTGGCCCTGTTAAGAACAGAGAGGATCTTTTTGTACGTATATTCCTCGAGCAGGCCTGCTTTATCAAAAGCGTTGATCAGGCGGAAGGTCAGGAGCGTCGACAGGAAATCACAGAACTCACTGCCGATAACGGAGTAGTCATCCTGCACCCGTGTTTCGTCGAATTCGCATGCAGATTTGTAGTATCGCATGACAAGTTCGATTTCCCAGCGTTTGTCATACGCTTTGTATGCAATCTCCGGAGGGAGATC
>ONOC01000069.1 GCA_900319355.1 uncultured Eubacteriales bacterium
GATGAGGACGACGACCACAGCGCGGAAACCTATGCGCATTATCTTCAGGACGTCATACACCGCGATTCAGAGAGCCGCGTGAACATCGCCTACGGCACGATCGTGAACGAACTCAAGGAAGTTTCCCGCTCCTATAAGGAAGCGAGAATGGCCCTCGACGTCGGCAAGATTTTTTACGAGGAGAAGGATATCATTGCCTACAGCAGACTGGGGATCGGACGCCTGATCTATCAGCTGCCGATACCGCTGTGCAAGATGTTCATCAGAGAAATCTTCCACGAGAAATCGCCGGATGATTTTGACGAGGAGACGCTGACAACCATCAACAAGTTTTTTGAGAACAACCTGAATGTCTCGGAGACCTCAAGACAGCTGTATATCCACCGGAATACACTGGTATACCGTCTGGACAAGCTGCAGAAGAGCACAGGACTCGATCTGAGGGTCTTTGAGGACGCCATTACGTTTAAGATTGCTCTGATGGTTGTGAAGTATATGAAATACATGGAAACGGTAGATTACTGACCGCTTCCCGCGCCTCAGCATCCGGGGGAGACAGCATGCTGACAGGCCGTTCTGCGCAGGACGAGCTGCAGGTTCTGCGTGAGAGAAAATGCAATACGGAGGAGTATATGATTCAATTTGATAATGTGACGAAAATCTACGAGAAGGGCGCTCAGCCGGCCATCGACAATGTGTCACTGACCATTCATGACGGTGAGTTTGTCTTTATCGTAGGTGACAGCGGCTCGGGCAAGACTACCATGATCGAGCTGATGCTGAAGGAACTGACTCCGACGAAGGGTACGATCACGATCAATGATCAGAATCTGAATAAGCTGAGAAGCAGTCAGATTGCCAAGTACCGCAGAGGTGTCGGCGTGGTGTTCCAGGACTTCCGTCTTCTGAAGGACCGCAATGTCTATGACAATGTGGCGTTTGCCCAGCGTGTCATCGAGAAGCCGGGACGTGTCATCAAGAGAAGAGTGCCTGAGGTTCTGACCCTTGTCGGCCTGGCAACGAAATACCGTTCGTTCCCGAAGGAGCTTTCGGGAGGCGAACAGCAGCGTGTAGCCCTCGCAAGAGCGCTGGTCAACCGGCCGAAGGTTCTTCTGGCGGACGAGCCGACGGGAAACCTTGATCCCAAGAACTCAGAGGAGATCATGGAGCTTCTGGACGAGATCAACACCAGAGGCACGACGGTTGTCGTGGTTACGCATAACCGTGAGATCGTCAATCAGATGCAGAAACGCGTCATTCGTCTCCGCAAAGGCGTGATCGTCAGCGATGTGGAAGAAGGTGGCTACGTTGAAGATTAGGAGTATTTTTTACAACGCGGGCCAGGGCATAAAGAACATCGGAAGAAACCGCATGTTCTCCATCGCATCGGTGGCAACCATGGCGGCCTGCATTTTTATTTTCGGCATATTCTTTTCCGTGGTTCTGAATTTTACCTATATCATCCGCACGGTTGAGACGAATGTAGGTATCACGGTGATGTTTAACGAGGATCTGGCACAGTCCGACATCGACAGGATAGGCTCCGCGATCGTTGACCGGACGGACCTGGTCAAAGAGATCCGTTATGTATCCGCTGATGAGACCTGGGCAGATTTTTCCGCCAGATACTTTGCAGGCCATGAAGATGCAGCGGAAGGCTGGGAGAACAACAACGACAACCCGCTCGCCAACTCGGCGCATTTTGAGGTTTATCCGAACAGCATTGAGCAGCAGGATGAACTGGTCAATTACATCGAGGGTCTGGAGGGCGTGCGTCAGGTAAATCAGAGCCAGCAGGCTTCCACGACGCTTTCTTCCATGAACAGCCTGATCGCGACGGTTTCCATCGCCATCATCCTGATACTGCTGATCATTTCTGTTTTCCTGATCAGCACGACGATTACGACCGGTATCAACGTCCGGAAGGAAGAGATCGGCATCATGAAGCTGATCGGTGCCACGAACTCTTTCGTACGGCTTCCGTTCATTCTGGAAGGTATTCTGCTCGGTCTGATCGGCGCCGCGATTCCGATGGTGATCGTTTACTTTGTATATAATTCGGCAATTTCATATATGCTTGGCAAATTCAGTGTGCTGAATACGTTTATGAGCGGACTGCTGCCGGTAAATGCGGTATTCAAGGTGCTGCTTCCGGTCAGTCTGATTCTGGGCGTGGGCATAGCGCTGATCGGTTCGCTGATCGCAATCCATAAGCATCTGAAGGTTTGATAAGAGACAGTTCAGGGCGGCTGCTGCACATGAGTGCAGCAGCCTTTTGTGCTTTCCGGGAGAATCGGCAGATTCGGCGGAAGCAGGGGAGACATCAGAAGTTGAAAGACGACAGAACGACATACCAGGAAACTGAGGACAGAACAGAAACGGAAGCGGCGGAAAGCGCCGGTGACAGCAGCGGATGTGATCACGACAACGGAAATGACGGGAAGAAAAGACGCAGAAGGAACAGGGAAAGCGGCAGAGCTGCAGGATTCAGCGCGCCGTCCTTTTTTGAAGGCATGGCCGCTGCGGTACTGATCCTTGTCTGTGCGGCACTGGTTTTTTATGCGCTTCCTGTCACCGGTTCACCTGATTCTCCGCTCAGTGCCGGGTCTCTGAAGAAAATGACCACCATTATCCGGCTGATCGATGATAATTTTGCAGGCGATGCGGACAAAAAGACGATGGCAGACGGCATGTACAGCGGGATCATGGCATCGCTCGGTGACAAATATGCTGCCTATTACACCGCAGATGAGATGGAGGAAATCCGGGCGTCACAGGCAGGAAAGATCATGGGCATCGACGTGACGTTTACAAAGGATGCGTCATCCGGCTATATGACGATCCGGTCGGTGCAGGACGGCGGCCCGGCAGAACAGGCCGGCGTGAAGAAGGGAGACGTGGTGACGGCGATTGACGGAAAGGACACCTCAAAGCTCAGCACGTCGGAGATCCGTTCCCTGATCAGGGATGATGACAAGAAGGAAGCTGTGCTCACCGTCAGCCGCGGAGGCGATACGACGGATATCACGGTGAAGAAGGACTACATTGAGAATACCGAGATTGTTGTCGGAGGCATGGTGAAGGGGACAAAGACCGGATATATCGCCATCTCCGGTTTCACAGGCCTGACAGCGAAGGAGTTTTCCGCGGTCTATGATGAACTGAATGATGAGGGCATGAAAGGACTGATCATCGACCTCAGGGACAACCGGGGCGGCCTGGTCAGCGCCTGTGTGGACACGCTGCGCCTGTTCATGCCGAAGTGCACGCTGGTGTACGAGAAGGACAAGGGCAGCGAGGAGACAGAAAGAACCTGCGACGGCGAGACGCCGATCAAAATCCCGCTTGCGGTTCTCGTCAATGAAAATACGGCGAGTGCGTCGGAGATGTTTGCCGGCGCGATCCAGGATGAAGATGTCGGCGTTATTGTCGGCACGCAGACCTACGGAAAAGGCATCGAACAGAAGACCTGGACACTCGGTGACGGGAGCGCCGTGAAAATGACGACGACGCATTACTACAGCGGCGAAAAAGATCGTGGAGGAAGAAGAATCATGAAATTCAGACTTCATTCGGAGTATCAGCCGACAGGTGATCAGCCGCAGGCCATCGAGGAGCTGGTGCGCGGATTTCAGGAAGGAAATCAGGCGGAGACACTGCTCGGCGTGACCGGTTCGGGCAAGACATTCACCATGGCGAACGTGATCGAGAGACTGCAGAAACCGACCCTGGTCATCGCGCACAACAAGACACTGGCGGCACAGCTTTACAGCGAGTTCAGGGAATTCTTTCCTGAGAACGCCGTGGAATATTTCGTGTCCTATTACGACTACTACCAGCCGGAGGCGTATGTGCCCTCGTCTGATACCTATATCGAGAAGGATTCCAGCCGGAATGAGGAGATCGATAAACTCAGGCTTTCCGCCACGTCTTCTCTGATCGAGAGGAAGGATGTCATTGTGGTTTCGTCGGTTTCCTGCATTTACGGTCTGGGCAGCCCGAAGGACTACGAGAGGATGATCATTCCGCTCCGCCCGGGGCAGCAGCGCGACAGGGACGACGTGATCCGTGACCTGATCAATATTCAGTATGAGCGGAACGAGATTGATTTTCACCGCGGCACCTTCCGCGTGCACGGGGATGTGCTTGAGATTGTGCCGTCCGATGAGAGCGACATCGCGATCAGAGTTGAGTTTTTCGGCGACGAGATCGACCGGATCACACAGATTGATCTGCTGACAGGAGAGGTTCAGAAAGAACTGAAATTCGTCTCGATTCCGCCGGCTTCTCATTATGTCATGCCGCAGGAGACAATCAACAGAGCATGCCATGACATTGAGGCCGAGCTGAAGGAAAGGGTGGCGTACTTCAGATCAAACGGCAGACTTCTGGAGGCACAGCGGATAGAAGAACGGACCAACTTCGATATCGAGATGCTCCGGGAGACCGGCGTCTGCTCGGGTATTGAGAACTACAGCCGTCACCTGTCCGGACTGAAGCCGGGAGAACCGCCGTATACGCTGATGGATTTCTTCCCGGACGATTATCTGATCATCATCGATGAGTCCCACCGGACGGTGCCGCAGATCGGCGCCATGTATGCCGGCGACCGTTCGAGAAAGACAACGCTGGTCGATTACGGTTTCCGGCTTCCGTCTGCTCTCGACAACCGGCCGCTTTCCTTTGAGGAATTTGAGCAGAAAATCGATCAGATTCTTTTTGTTTCCGCCACACCCGGAGAGTACGAGGAGAATCATGAGATGCTCCGCGCCGAGCAGGTCATCCGGCCGACAGGTCTTCTGGATCCCGAGGTTGAGGTCCGTCCCACGGAGGGACAGATTGATGATCTGATCGGAGAGATACGGAAGGAAACCGGGGCTCACCACAAGGTTCTGGTGACGACGCTGACCAAGAGAATGGCGGAGGATCTCACCAGATTTCTGAAGGAAGCCGGGATCCGCGTCAATTATCTGCACAGCGACATCGACGCGCTGGAACGGGCGAAACTCATCCGTGACATGCGACTTGACGAATTTGATGTGCTGGTCGGCATCAACCTGCTCCGTGAGGGACTGGATATTCCGGAAATTACGCTGGTTGCCATTCTGGACGCGGATAAGGAGGGATTCCTCCGTTCGGAAACCTCGCTGATCCAGACCATCGGTCGTGCTGCGAGAAATGCGGAGGGTCATGTCATTATGTACGCCGACAGCATCACCGATTCCATGCGGCACGCGATCGACGAGACAGAACGCCGCCGGGAGATTCAGCAGAAATATAATGAGGAACACCATATTACGCCGAAGACCATTCAGAAAAAGGTGGGCGAACTGATCTCCATTTCCAGGGATGCCGCACAGGAAGAGAAGAAATACGAGAAGGCGCCTGAGCTGATGTCCAGGTCGGAGATTGAAAAGCTGATGAAGAAGCTTGACCGTCAGATGCGTGCGGCTGCGGCCGAGCTGAATTTTGAGATGGCCGCAGAGATCAGGGACCATATCATCGAACTGAAAAAACAGCTGGAGGAAAAAACCTGACTGTTCACACATGGAGACTTCCGGCCTCGACGCGATTCCGTCTGTCCTCGGCGCAGCGGTGGTAAGCTCGGTCATCGCTTCGCCCGTCCTCGCCAACCACCGGCGCCTGCGGAGGTCTCGGCCTGGGAGACTCCATGGGATCCATGACTCCGGCAGCATATGAAATATAACGAAAAACTACGATTTTTATCCTCGGATATTTACAAAAATAACAGAATTCCTTATAATTATTATGCTTCGTTTGTTCGTTTTCACCAAACCCATAAATCAGAGGAGGGTAAAAATGACATTGGATTACAGGAAAGCTGCACAGGGTGTGCTGGACAACATCGGCGGCGCCTCGAATGTGGCATCGGCCGCACATTGTGCGACGAGGCTCCGTCTCGTCATCAGGGACAATGCAAAGGTCAACAAGGAAGCTGTAGAGAATGTTGAAGGAGTGAAGGGCTGCTTTGAGGCATCCGGACAGCTCCAGATTATTTTCGGTACGGGCACCGTCAATAAGGTGTTCGATGAGTTTATTGCCATTTCCGGCGTGGAAGCGGGGACGAAGGAGGCGGCGAAGGAAGCGGCCGCGCAGAAGCAGAACCCGTTCTTCCGTGCCATCAAGACCCTGGGCGATGTATTCGTTCCGATCATACCGGCCATTGTCGCTTCCGGTCTTCTCAACGGTGTCCTCGGAGGCCTCTCACAGGCTTTTCCGGCACTGGCGGATAGTGATTATTATGCGATGATCAACCTGATGGCGGGAGCGGCACTCTCCATGCTGCCGATCCTGATTGCCATCAGCGCCGCCAAGAAATTCGGAGGAAATCCGTATCTCGCGGCTGTTATCGGTTATGTCATGATCCATCCGAATCTGGTCAATGCGTGGAGCGTTGCCTCGATGGAAGCAGAGGGAACAGCGATTCCCGTATGGCATGTCTTCGGCCTGACCATTCAGCAGACCGGCTATCAGGGACACGTCATTCCCGTCATTATCGCCATTCTCTTCATGAGTGCGCTGGAGAAGTGGCTCCATAAGCATGTGCCGGAAATGATCGATCTGTTTGTCACACCGCTGGTTACCGTTCTCGTCACGGGTATTCTCACCATGACGATCATCGGACCGGTCTTCAAGGTGGTGGAGGACTGGATCCTTCTGGCGGCAACGACGCTGATTCAGCTGCCGTACGGCATCGGAGGTCTGCTCATCGGCTTCTTCTATGCGTTTACTGTCGTGGCCGGTTTCCATCATATGTACAATATGATCGAGGCTCAGATGGTCAGCGAGAATCCGCCGGCCAATATCTGGATGCCTGTGGCAACCGCGGCTAATGTAGGACAGGGAGCTGCAGCCATGGCTGTAGCCTTCAAGTCAAAGAATCCGAAGACGAAGGAACTGGCCATGCCTTCATCGCTTTCAGCGTTCCTCGGCATTACCGAGCCCGCCATCTTCGGTGTCAACATCCGCTACCGCAAGCCGTTTATCGCGGGCTGCTGCGGCGGTGCGATCGGCGGTATGCTTGCCTCATGGTTCGGCATCAAAGCGACGGCCTACGGCATCACCGGTCTGTTCGGTTTCCTGATCACGACCGGTTACTGGCTCCAGTATGCCATTGTCATGGCGGTATCCTTTGCCGTGGCCTTTGCCGTATCCTTTATCACGTATCACGATCCGGAACCCGCACCTGAGGCGGCACCGGCTCCTTCTCCTGCCCCTGCGCCTTCCGCACAGCCGGAAGCTTCTTCTGACGCGGAAAAAACAGGAAAGGTGGTAGACGTATATGCACCTCTGGCCGGCAGAGCCATGGCATCATCCGAGGTGGAAGATCCGACCTTTGCGGCGGAGGCTCTCGGCAGCGGCATGGCGATCGAGCCTTCCGAGGGAAAAGTCTACGCGCCTTTCGATGGTACGGTGGAAATGATGTTTGACACGAAACATGCGGTAGCACTGGCAGACAGTAACGGTGTCGAAGTGCTGATTCATGTCGGCATTGACACAGTGAATCTTGCCGGAAAGGGCTATACGCCTCATGTAAATACCGGAGATGCGGTGAAGAAGGGCGATCTGCTTCTTGAATTCGATATCAAAGCCATCCATGACGCGGGCTATAAGACAACGACGCCTGTCATCATTTCCAACACGGATGATTTTTCAGCGGTGAAGGCGCTGAAGACATCCGGAGAAGTCAGACCGGGTGAGCCTGTCATCGAGATCACGACCTGAAGGTATGACGTAAAGCACAGCTGAGGAAGAAAACGGGTATCTGTCATGAACAAAAACAACTGGCGTTTACAATATCATCTGATGCCGCCTTCCGGCTGGCTGAATGATCCGAACGGACTCTGTCAGTACAGAGGACAGTATCATGTGTTTTTTCAGTATTCCCCGAATGAACCGGGACCGGACGGCAGAAAAGCCAGAACATGGGGCCACTACGCCGGACCGGATCTTCTGCACCTGTCTTTTCAGGGCGTTCCGTTCTGGCCGGTCAGACCGGAAAATCATGACGGATGCTATTCGGGTTCCGCGCTGGTCCCGGACAAAGGAGCGGCAGCGAATCCGGACAGAAGAGGTACGGACGGACCGGCGGACGACGGAAAAGACGAAAGTGTGCGGCTGTATTACACCGGCAACGTAAAGGAACCGGGAAATCATGATTATACGTACAGCGGCAGACAGGCAAACGAGATTCTCGTCCTGATGGACAGCCGTGGCCGTTTCAGTGAAGGAAGCGTGGTGCTGAAGAATGCAGACTATCCTTCCGACTGTACCTGCCATGTGCGGGACCCGAAGGTCTGGAAGCAGGACGGAAAGTATTTCATGGTACTCGGCGCACGTGTCGCAGGCGGAGACAGAAAAGAAGATACGGATTACGGAGAAGTGCTTCTTTATTCCGGCCCCGACGGTGTACAATGGAAGCTGGAACGGAGAATCCGCTCTTCAGAACGGTTCGGGTACATGTGGGAATGTCCGGATTATTTTGAACTGGGTCATGAGAAGTTCCTGGGCATCTGTCCTCAGGGCGTTCCGTCAGAGGAATTCCGTTATCAGAATATTTACGAGGCCGGCTACTGGCATGTGGACGGCGGAACTGACGGAGAGCTGAGACTCCATGATTTTCTCGAATGGGATTACGGGTTTGATTTTTACGCACCGCAGACCTTTGTCGATGAGAGCGGAAGACGGCTGCTGATCGGATGGGTCGGTATGCCGGACGCGCCGTACAGGAACGCGACGGCGGACTGCGATCCGTACTGGGAAAACTGTCTGACGGTGCCGAGAGAACTGACGCTGAAAGACGGGAACATTCTCCAGAATCCTGTCCGTGAGCTGACACAGCTCCGCATGAACAGAACGGTATTTGAATCGGAGGGTACGGTTACTTTTCCGAAGGGCTCCGGTGATGCGGAAGTTCATTTCCTTGATCCGGAGGGACAGAAGAAATGGGAGATCCGCTTCGGCACGGACGTGCTTCTGCGCTATGCGGGAGGTGTGCTGAGCCTGAAGCTCAGTGAAAAGGCCGGCTGCGGCAGAGACCTGAGGAAGTGCAGGATCCCCGAGATCAGATCGCTCAGGATTCTGGCGGATACTTCCGTACTTGAAATTTATGTCAACGACGGGGAGGCGGTCATGACCACCCGGTATTATCCGGATTATGATCCTGTGCTTCCTTCGCTCGATGTGTCTTTCCTCTGCCCGAGAGCGGATATCTCGTGCTGGGAGATGAAGACGATGGAAACCAATAAAAAGCTGCAGTAACCTGCGGCGGCAGTCACTATTTCACAAGGAGGACAAAATCATGAAATCATTTAAGTACACCATTACGGATCCGGTTGGCATTCACGCGCGTCCCGCGGGAAATCTGGTTGCAGAGGTTAAGAAGTATGCTTCCAGTGTCACCATTACCAACCCGGCAGGCAAGAGCGCTGCGGGCGGAAAGCTGATTCAGCTGATGGGCCTCGGCATCCGCCAGGGCGATGAAGTGACCGTTACAGTTGAGGGCGCTGACGAAGACACCGCAGCTCCGGCACTGGAGAATTTCTTCAAAAGCAATTTATAAACCGCAGACTCTGATGAAGGACGGGAGATTTCATGGAAGTCAGTTACACCGGAAAGTCAATATTCAAGGGCATTGCGATCGGGAGAATCGCGATTTTCGGTAAAAAAGAGGAACCGGTAAAGCGCGAGAAAATCGAGGATGCTGCTGCTGAAACCGCGCGCTATGATGCGGCAAGGGACAGGGCAGTGGATGACCTCGGAAAGCTCCATGATGACGCTGTGAAAAAAGTAGGCGAGGAAAATGCCGAGATTTTCAACGTTCATGCCATGCTCCTGCAGGATGATGATTTTAATGACTCTGTTCACAATATGATCGAGTCACAGAAGGTAAATGCGGAATATGCGACCGCCGTCACCGGTGAGAATTTTTCAAAAATGTTCGCAGAGATGGATGATGAATATTTCAAGGCCAGATCTGCCGACATGAAGGATGTGGCGGAGCGCGTCGTGAAGATTCTTCAGGGCAAGACAGAGACCATGAACTATGATCAGCCTGTGATCATTGCCGCAGATGATCTGATGCCCTCGGAGACTGTTCAGCTTGACAAGGACAAGGTTCTTGCCTTTGTCACCAGATTCGGATCGGCCAATTCCCATACGGCTATTCTGGCGAGAACCATGAATATCCCGGCACTGATCAATATCCCCGTGGATCCGTCGTGGGACGGCCAGATGGCGATTGTTGACGGCCATACGGGAAAGTTCTATCTGGATCCGGAGGCCAGTACGCTGGCGGAGGAACAGAAGAAGCTTGACGCGGATCTCGAACAGCGCAGGCTCCTCCAGGAACTGAAGGGCAAGCCGAATGTGACGCTTGACGGAAAAGAGATCAATCTGTTTGCCAATATCGGCGGGCCGAAGGACCTTGCCTCTGTTCTTCAGAATGATGCGGGCGGCGTCGGACTGTTCAGGAGTGAATTCCTTTACATCGGACGTGACGAGCTCCCGTCGGAAGATGAGCAGTTCCGTGCGTATAAGCAGGTGGCAGAGACGCTGGCCGGCAGAAAGGTTGTCATCCGCACGCTGGATATCGGAGCGGACAAGAAGGCGGATTACCTGCACCTTGATGCAGAGGCGAATCCGGCGCTCGGTTTCCGTGCCATCAGGATCTGCCTGACACGGCCGGAGATTTTCAAGGCGCAGCTGAGGGCGCTGTTCCGCGCGAGTGCGTTCGGCAATATCGCGATCATGTATCCTATGATCACTTCGCTTGAGGAAGTACACAGGATTAAGGAAATCGTGGAAGAGGTGAAAAAGGAGCTTGATGACGCGGGCGTTCCTTACAATAAGGATCTCGAGCAGGGCATCATGATCGAGACGCCGGCAGCGGCGCTGATCAGTGATCAGCTCGCACCTGAGGTGGACTTCTTCAGTATCGGCACCAATGATCTGACGCAGTATACGCTGGCCATGGACCGCCAGAATGACAAACTGGATGATTTTTACCAGGCGCATCATCCGGCGCTTCTCCGTGAAATCAAGATGACGATCGAGAACGGCCACAGGGGCGGCGCGTGGGTCGGCATCTGCGGTGAGCTCGGCGCAGATACATCACTGACACAGACTTTCATACAGATGGGTGTGGATGAACTTTCCGTATCGCCATCCATGGTGCTGCCTGTCAGGGAAGCCATCCGCAGAAGCCACGCGCAGTGACGGCAGCAGAAAAAGAGGGATTCAACCATGAAAAACATTTTGTTTGCGGCTTCAGAGTGTGTTCCATTCATCAAGACCGGAGGACTGGCTGACGTGGTCGGTTCCCTGCCCAAATGTTTTGACAAGAAGTATTTTGACTGCCGCGTCGTTATTCCGAAATACAGGGTTATTGATGAGAAATACAAAGATCAGATGAAGTATGTGACGAACTTCTATATGGATCTGAACTGGCGTCAGCAGTACGTCGGTATTTTCCAGATGGAATATGAGGGAATCACGTATTACTTCATTGATAATGAGGAGCATTTCTCGGGAGACCAGATTTATGCCGGCATGCCCTGGGATCTGGAAAAATATGCCTTCTTCTGCAAGGCGGTTCTTTCTATCCTTCCGGTTGTCGGATTCCGTCCGGACGTGATCCACTGCCATGACTGGCAGACGGGACTGATCCCGGTATATCTGCATGAGCGTTTTGCGGCCGGGGAGTTTTATCAGGGCATCAGGAGTGTGATGACCATCCACAACCTGAAGTTCCAGGGTGTCTGGGATGTCAGTACGATGAAGAGCATCACCGGACTGTCCGATTATTACTTCACACCGGACAAGCTGGAGTTTCAGAAGGACGGCAATTATCTGAAGGGCGGCCTTGTGTATGCCGATGCCATCACAACGGTCAGCAAGACCTATGCGGAGGAGATCAAGACGCCGTTCTACGGCGAGGGGCTGGACGGTCTGATGCGTGCCCGTCAGCATGATCTGAGAGGCATTGTCAACGGCATTGACTATGATGAATACAATCCGGAGACGGATACCCAGATTGTGCAGCAGTATAACGCCCGGAATTTCCGCAAGGAAAAGGTAAAGAATAAACTGGCGCTTCAGAAGGAGCTCGGTCTCGAAGAGGATCCGAAGGTTATGATGATCGGTATCGTATCGAGACTGACCGACCAGAAGGGATTTGATCTCATCGCCTATATGATGGATGAAATCTGCCAGGATGCGGTTCAGCTTGTGGTGCTGGGAACCGGCGATCCGAAGTATGAGAATATGTTCCGCCATTTTGCGTGGAAGTATGACAAAAAGGTTTCGGCGAATATCTATTATTCCGGCCAGATGTCGAAAAAAATCTACGCTTCGTCGGATGCTTTCCTCATGCCGTCGCTGTTCGAGCCGTGCGGTCTGTCACAGCTGATGGCGCTCCGTTACGGCACTGTGCCGATTGTCCGTGAGACCGGCGGTCTTAAGGATACGGTGGAGCCCTACAATGAATATGAGGGCACGGGCACCGGATTTTCGTTCAAGAACTACAATGCGCATGGGATGCTGGGCACCATCCGCTACGCGGAAAGGATCTACTACGACCGGAGACGGGAGTGGAACAAGATCATCGACCGCGGCATGGCGGCGGATTTCTCCTGGAAGCGTTCAGCACTGGAATATCAGGAGCTTTATGACTGGCTGATCGGGTACTGAGGCGACCGGATCGAAAACAGAATACGATGAATGACGGGAAGCGGGGCTGCAGGCTCCGCTTCCTTTTTTGCCGGTAGGCGGAGACCGGAGAGAGAACCGGGGCAGACCGCGGCGGATCAGGGTAAACCGCGTTACATCGCGGCGGACCGCGGTTGAAACGCGGGGCGCTTCTGTGGTACGCTTTTTCCGACATCATCCGACGACCGGCAGCGGAACACAGTTCCTGCAATGCCGGACCGCGGATGCATCATCCTCTTCGCTCCGGTCACATTCGCCGTGTATCTCCATCGGTCATTTTCGCTTGAAAGGCGGCGCTGCGGAACGCGCCTGCTGACGCAGGCTTGAACGGGTCCTCGCGCTTATCGCCTTTCTTCGCTCAACTGACCGGGAGATACATCGGCTCTGTGAAGTCGCTCAGAGGGTGACGATAGTGTTGACAAAAGAATGCTCAAAGTGTAGTATGTTCATATTGACGCGAACAGATGTTCGTATAACGGCATGAATAAGGAGAAAAACTGATGGCAGTGAATGAAGATAAGCAGAGAGCGCTTGATGCTGCAGTGGGACAGATTCAGAAGCAGTTTGGCAAGGGAGCGATTATGAAGCTCGGAGATCAGGCGGAGGCTCTGAATGTGGAAGCGATTCCGACAGGTTCGCTGAGTCTTGATATCGCACTGGGTGTCGGCGGTATACCGAGAGGAAGAATCGTGGAGATCTACGGACCGGAGTCTTCCGGTAAGACGACGGTGGCTCTCCATATGGTCGCCGAGGTGCAGAAGAGGGGCGGCATCGCCGGCTTCATCGATGCCGAGCATGCGCTGGATCCGGTATATGCGAAGAATATCGGTGTGGATATTGACAATCTTTATATCTCTCAGCCTGATTCCGGAGAGCAGGCGCTGGAGATCACCGAGACCATGGTGCGTTCGGGCGCGGTGGACATCATTATTGTCGATTCGGTGGCAGCACTTGTTCCCAAGGCGGAGATTGACGGAGACATGGGTGATTCCCATGTCGGACTGCAGGCCCGCATGATGTCTCAGGCGTGCCGGAAACTGACGGCAGCCATCAGCAGAACCAACTGCGTTGTTGTTTTCATCAATCAGCTGCGTGAAAAGGTCGGCGTGATGTTTGGCAATCCGGAGACGACGACCGGCGGCCGTGCGCTGAAGTTCTATGCTTCCGTGCGTCTCGATGTGCGGAGAACGGAATCGCTGAAGCAGGGCGGAGAGGTCATCGGTAACCACACCCGCGTGAAGGTGGTGAAGAACAAGGTGGCTCCGCCGTTCAAGCAGGCAGAGTTTGACATTATGTTCGGCAAGGGCATTTCTAGAGAAGGGGATGTACTTGATCTGGCCGCCAATCTCGGTATCATTCAGAAGAGCGGTGCGTGGTTCGCCTATGAGGGCGAGAAGATCGGCCAGGGCCGTGAGAATGCGAAGAATTATCTGGCGGAGAACCCGCAGGTTATGACCGAGGTTGAGAATAAGGTGCGCGAGGCATACGGCCTTCCGGCTGTGGCGGGTCCGGCTCCGGCGGCAGCAGAGCAGAATCCGGATCAGGAAGAGACACCGGCGGCCGCGGAACCGGAGGACTGAACGGCAGCATGTGCTGATTTTACCGTTCAGCGTGCGGGCGCCTGATTTCAGAGATAAGGAACTGACAGCAGCAGTCCTGCGTTGATGACCGGTTTTTCAGGACATGAACGCAGGGCTGTTTTCTGTGAATGGAGAAGTCATGAAAGAGTGGACGACAGAGCATGAAGGAGCGGAACCGGAGCAGACAAAGGAGAACCGCAGGGCGGAAGCCCGCGCCATGAAGCTTCTTCTGAACCGCATGATGACAGAAAAGGAGATGCGTGAACGCCTGCTTCAGGAAGGATTTGAACCGGATCCGGTGGAAGCGGCCATACAGTACTGCAGTTCCTTCGGGTATCTCAGTGACGCACGATATGCCGAGAATTACCTGATCTCCATGCGCCGGAAGAAGAGCGGTCAGATGATACGGCGGGAACTTGAAGAAAGAGGCGTGTCAGAAGACCTGATCGAGCAGGCCTTTGAGGAGAACCCGTATGAGGAGTCAGATGTCGTGGATGCGCTGATCAGAAAGAAAGCAGGATCACCGCACCGGATGGATGAGAAGGAGCTGCGACGCACATTTGCCTTTGCCGCGAGGAAAGGGTTTGCCTCTTCCGAGATCTGGAAGGCAATCCACAGGTTCCAGGATGCGGAGAATGAGGAGGAAGAACTTTGAAACGGAAAATTGATCTGATCACCGGGCTGCTTGGCGCCGGGAAAACGACCTTTATCGCGTCCTGTGCGAAGCGGCTCGCCGGCAGAGGAGAGCATATCTGTATTCTGGCCAATGATTACGGTGCTATCAGTGTGGACAGAGCGTTTCTCCTGGAAGAGCTCGGGGATTCCTGTGATATTGAAATGGTCGTGGCCGGAGATGCAGACTGTCAGCGCCGGAGGTTCAGGACCAAGCTGATCTCCTTTGCCATGCTGGGGTATGACCGGGTGCTGGTGGAGCCATCAGGTGTGTTTGATGTCGAGGAATTTTATAATATTCTCTATGATGATCCGATTTCCGGGTGGTATGAGACCGGCAATGTGATTTCCGTGATATCGGCTGATCTGCCGGATCACCTGACAGAAGGGTCAGAATACATGCTGACCAATCAGGCGGCGACGGCGGGACTGATCGTGGTATCAAAGGCAGACCTGCTCCCGGCGGGAACGGATGAGGCGGCTGTGGAAGAAAGGATACGCGCACATCTCGTCAGAAACGCCGGTACATATCACTGCAGCAGGGATTTTTCTAAGGCACCGATGCTGTTCAGCCGCGGGAAACAGATGACAGATGAAGACTGGGACAGCGTGGAACATGCGGGAAGAGTGCCGGCGGACATGGTCCACATGACGTTTCAGGAAAGCGGACAGTTCGGCAGCCTCTTCTATTTTCATATCAGCCGCAGGAAGGCGGAGATGGAGAAACTGGCAGAGACCCTGCTCACAGATCCGGAGAGGTTCGGCCACGTGGTGCGCGTCAAGGGATTTTTTACGGATCCGTCAACCGGACAGTGGATGGAACTGAATGCCGTAAGGGGAAACGTCAGCGCTTCCCCCTCTCCCGAAGAACCCTCGAGACAGGAGGAAGTTATCATCCTTGTCGGAGAAGGCATGAAGGAGAAGGAGATCGGGGCGCTGCTGGGTGAAACCGGAAGCGTGACGGATTACAGTATCTGATCTGCCCGATCTGATTGACAAAATTTTCAGATTTGTATAAAATAACAATGTTATTGCACAATGACAACTTAAAACGAGGAGGTACACCTGTAATGGACCCAAGATTAATCTCTGCGATTATTACGGTCATTGCTGTGGTTGTTGCCATACTTGTTACAGCACTCATTGCCGGGAAACTTGCCGTTCAGAAGAAAATTGATGAAGACAAGGCAAAACTGGAAAGCGCAGATGAGAAGGCACGCAATATCATTGATGAGGCAATCAAAACTGCCGAATCAAAAAAGCGGGAAGCACTTGTTGAGGCGAAGGAAGAAAGTCTGAAGCTGAAAAACGAGCAGGATAAGGAAAACCGCGAAAGGCGTGCAGAGCTGCAGAAGTATGAGAAGCGTGTTCTGGCGAAGGAAGAATCTGTCGACCGCAAAGCAGATTCACTGGAAAAACGCGAAAATGACCTGACAGCAAAAGAAGCGGAATTACGTAAAAAAGAGGCAAAGCTCGACGAATTACAAGACCAGCGCGTACAGGAGCTGGAGAAAATCTCCGGCATGACCTCCGAAGAAGCAAAAGAATTCCTCTTACAGTCTGTTCAGAGTGAAGTCAGAGAAGACGAAGCGAAGCTCTACAGGGACGCCGTTCAGGAAGCCAAGGACAGCGCGGAAAAGAAGGCTCAGGAATATGTGGTTACTGCCATTCAGAAATGTGCTGTGGACTATGTATCCGAGACGACAATCTCCGTTGTGGAGCTGCCGAACGAGGAGATGAAGGGAAGAATCATCGGCCGCGAGGGACGGAATATCCGTGCGCTCGAGCAGGCGACCGGTGTGGATCTGATCATCGACGATACGCCCGAAGCGGTTGTTCTGTCTTCGTTTGATCCGGTACGCCGTGAGGTTGCCCGGATTGCTCTGGAGAAGCTTATCGTGGACGGCCGTATTCATCCGGCAAGGATCGAGGAGACCGTCGAGAAAGCCCGCAGAGAAGTTGAAAATCATATGCGGGAAGAAGGAGAAGCCGCACTGCAGGAAGTCGGTGTACACGGCGTCAATCCGGAGCTCGTCAAGCTCCTTGGCCGCATGACATACCGCACAAGCTACGGACAGAATGCGCTGAAGCATTCCATCGAGGTTGCCCAGCTTTCCGGACTTCTGGCCGGAGAGATCGGACTCGATATCCGTATGGCGAAACGTGCGGGACTGCTGCATGATATCGGCAAGTCAATCGATCATGAGGTGGAAGGCTCTCATGTGCAGATCGGTGCAGATCTGTGCCGCAAGTACAAAGAGCCGGCTGTTGTCGTGAATACCGTAGAGTCACATCATGGGGATGTGGAACCGCAGTCGCTGATTGCCTGTGTTGTTCAGGCGGCTGATGCGATTTCGGCGGCAAGACCGGGCGCAAGGCGCGAAACGCTCGAGACTTATACAAACAGACTGAAAGATCTTGAGGATATTGCGAACTCCTTTGACGGAGTTGATAAATCTTTTGCTATTCAAGCTGGAAGAGAAGTACGGGTAATGGTCGTTCCTGAGAAGGTAAGCGATGCCGATATGGTACTGCTTGCAAGGGATATTGCGAAGAAGATCGAAGAGCAGATGCAGTATCCGGGACAGATCAAGGTGAATGTAATTCGTGAAAGCCGCGTATCTGATTACGCGAAGTAATACCGCTGCAAAACGGTATGGTTTAAAAATAAAGCGATAACGAAAAGAAGAGACCGGCGCGTGATGCGCCGGTCTTTTTTTACCCTTTTATTTACGCTTCAGATTTCGGTGCTCAGCCGGAGCATTTCCAGCAAACGAGGATGACATCGCCGCCCAGGTAAAGAGTCAGATTTCAGTGCTCAGCCGGAGCATTTCCAGGGCCTCTTCCGCGTATCCCTCGGCGGTCTTCCGGTTCGAGCGTATCTCTTCTTCCGTGACGGAGCGGATGATTTTGGCAGGACGGCCGAAGGCCATGCTGTTGTCCGGGATGACCGTGTTCTGGGTAATGAGGGAACCGGCGCCGATGATGCAGTTCTTTCCGATATGCGCACCGTTCATGATGATGGATCCCATGCCGATCAGTGCATTGTCATCAATGGTGCATCCGTGAATGATGGCACTGTGGCCTATGGTCACATGACTGCCGATCCGGATCGGCAGGTCCGGACTGCTGTGGAGCATGACCAGGTCCTGAATGTTGGTGGTATCGCCGATGGTGATCTGGTCAGGCATGCCGCGGATCACCGCGTTGTACCAGACACTGCTGTGTTCTCCTATTATGACATCCCGGATGACGTGTGCGCCGTCCGCGATAAAAACGGAAGGATCAATCTGTCTCATGATTTCTCACGCTCCTCTGGTTTCGGACGTTGACTTTCGTCCGGTTCGATTTTATAATAAATGCCAGTTGTGCAGGCGTAGTTCATCGGTAGAACACCAGCTTCCCAAGCTGGGGAGGCGGGTTCGATTCCCGTCGCTTGCTGGACTTCATGCTCTGGAATCCTTCGTCGCAAGGCTTTCAGAGCATTTTTTATATAACCGATTTTAGCATCATTCCCTGCACAGGGAAAGGGGATGTTGCTTGTCCGATCTCCGATACTTTGGTATGATAAAGCGAAGAAGACGGGCGGCGGACCCGCGTCGGGCGAGGAGGATGAGCCGGCTTGGATGAAAACGTCATGCATGATTCGGATATGAGGGAACCGCTTTTTGATTTTCTGGAGGAGCGGTTCGGAAAAATCAGGGTCATCGAGGAAAAAACGATGGGCCGGTCGCGGGCGGATGTTGTCATGGTGATGCCTGACGGCCTCTGCGGCATTGAAATCAAGAGCGATGCCGACACCTATCAGCGGCTGGCTTCTCAGGTAAAGGATTACGATCAGTATTATGACTTCTGCATGGCCGTCGTCGGCACAACGCATGCGCTTCATATCGCCGAGCATGTCCCGGATCACTGGGGGATCATTACCGTGGAGCGTGTCGACGGCGTGTGGGATTTTTATATGCTGAGAGAAGCCCGGAGAAATCCCCGCATGCGCTGGGAAAAGAAAATGGAGATTCTCTGGCGGCCGGAGCTGGCCGAGATCCAGGAAAAACATCAGATGCCGAAGTACCATGACAAAAGCAAGGCGTTTGTCACGAAAAAAATCCTCGAGCGGGTTCCGGATCTGATCAGCGAAGAGGAACTGTCAGCGGAGGTCAGCGACATCCTTTTTGAGCGGGACTACCATCATGTGAGAAAACAGCTTGCCGAGTACAGAAAAGGAACGTACGAGAAGGCGCTGGATCAGGAGACGGACCCGGCGAAACGGCTGGAGATCATGATGGAGCAGGCAAAGGCAGCGGCGAGGTTCGGCAGCAGACGGAAAAGCGGCAGGCGGCGCCGCAGGACCCGGATCCGCAGTTGAAAGTACGGTTCCGCCGTTTATAATGAAATCTGATGAAATAAGCGAAAAAATCGCACAGGAGAGCAGTATGCATACAGAATTTTTAATGGGAAATGAGGCTATGGCGCTGGGCGCCCTGGCGGCGGGAGTCAATGTGGCTGCCGGTTACCCCGGTACACCTTCGACGGAGATCCTCGAGACCATCGCGAAGAGGAATCCGGGAGATGTGTATGTGGAGTGGTCGGTCAATGAAAAATCAGGCATGGAGGTTGCCGCCGGTGCGGCCATCTCCGGCGCGAGAGCCCTGGTGACCATGAAGCAGGTGGGCCTGAATGTAGCTTCCGATCCGCTGATGAGCTTGGAGTATATCGGCGTAAAAGGCGGCATGGTGATCGTGGTTGCGGATGACCCGGGTCCGATTTCGTCTCAGACCGAGCAGGATACGAGAACCTTCGGCATGTTCTCCAAGGTTCCGGTGTTCGATCCGTCCTCCGTTCAGGAAGCCTATGAAATGATTCAGGAGGCTTTTGATTTTTCCGAGAAGTATCACACGCCGGTATTTTTCCGCCCGACGACAAGGGTCGACCACGGCTATGAATCCATTGAGATCAAAGATCCCGGAGAGTACAGAAAAATCACGCCCGAAGGCTTTGTAAAGGATCCTTCGAAGTGGGTGATTTTTCCGCGCCTTTCGGTGAAAAATCACGCACTGATCGAAAAAAGGAATCAGGAACTCACCGCTGTCCTTTCGAAATATGAGAGAAACCTGGTGGTCCCTGCTGCAGGCAGATATCAGGATGGCTGCAGGATGGGCATTGCCACGAACGGCATCAGTTTTTCCTATGTCATGGATGCGGCGGGTGAGAATCATCCTGCCATTTTCCGCGTGGCGACGCCGTTCCCGTTCCCGGAAGAAAAGGCCGTTGCCTTTCTG
Organism: uncultured Eubacteriales bacterium; assembly: GCA_900319355.1. Taxonomy (GTDB): domain Bacteria; phylum Bacillota; class Clostridia; order Lachnospirales; family Lachnospiraceae; genus Bilifractor. The sequence continues at coordinate 20,261 of ONOC01000069.1, forward strand.
AAAGGGCTGGATGAAGTCCTCTGCATCGAGGAACTGGATCCGGTGATCGAGCGGGCGCTGATTTTCCTCTGCGGGAAATACGGTCTGTCTGTCAGGATTTTCGGAAAAATGACGGGCAGCGTGAAGACGTCAGGAGAGAATACGGTAGATTCCGTAAAGGCCGATATGGCACGATTTCTCGGGGAACCGGAAAAGAAAGAGGATGCCTGTGAAGACATGCCTGCGCTTCCGGTCCGGCCGCCGGTACTCTGTGCCGGCTGTCCTCACCGCGCTTCCTTCTATGCGGTCAAGCAGGCCATGAAGGGAAAGAAGACGCTTTTCGCCGGCGACATCGGCTGCTACACGCTTGGCAATGCGCATCCGCTTGACATGACGGACACCTGTCTCTGTATGGGTGCCGGCATCACCATGGCACAGGGCGTGGTCCATGTGGAACCGGATACGAAGGCGTTTGCCTTTATCGGAGATTCCACGTTCTTTGCGTCAGGCATCACAGGCACGATCAATGCCTTCTACAATCAGGCGGATATCACGGTTGTGATTCTGGACAATTCCACGACAGCCATGACCGGTCATCAGCCGCATCCGGGCACAGGCCGCACCATTATGGGCGACATCGTTGAGGCGGTCAGCATTGAAAACGTGCTTCGCGGCATCGGCCTGAAGACCGTGGTGACGCTCGACCCGCTTGATCTGGACAAAGCTGTGCCGGAGATCAGGCAGATTGCGGACGAACCGGGCACGAAGGCCATCATTTTCAGATCTCCGTGCATCGTGAAATACAGACCGCACAGCGGAAAGTCCCATGTGGACTCTGATCAGTGCATCGGATGCCGGAAGTGCATCAATGAACTCGGCTGCCCGGCGCTTGTCCTTGACGGGAAGAAGGCGTCCATTGACGCATCCCAGTGCACGGGCTGCGCGCTCTGCGAGCAGGTATGTCCGGTCGGCGCAATTTCTGGAGGTGGACACAATGAGTAAAAATATCATTTTCTGCGGCGTCGGCGGTCAGGGCACCGTTCTTGCCTCAAAGCTGACGGCGGCAGCGGCCATGAAAGAGAATAAGCATGTCATGACGGCGGAGACCATCGGCATGGCGCAGCGCGGCGGCAGTGTTTTCTCCCATATGAAAATCGGCGAGGCGGCTTCACCGCTGATCGGCGAGAAGGAAGCCGATCTGATCGTGAGTTTTGAACCCGGAGAGACCGTCCGGCAGCTGAAATTCCTGAAAGAGGACGGCACGGTGGTGACGAGCATCCGCCCGGTGCAGCCGGTCAGCGCGATGATCGGACTGGCAGCCTATGACAGCGATGCCATGATTCATTATCTGAAAAAGCATGTAAAGCATCTCATTCTGGTTGATGCGGATAAGGCACTGAAGGATCTCGGCAACACGAAGGTGATGAACATGGTCCTGCTTGGCGCAGCGGTATCATCGGGAGAAGCGGGCGTCGAGCTGAAGGATGTCGAGGAAGCACTGCACGAGAGACTGCCGGAGCCGCTCTGGGAGGTCAATGAGAAAGCGCTTCAGTATATGAAATCACAGTAAGGGACAGAGGAGGATTTTTACCATGGTAATCAATGACACACAGCTTCAGATGGTCAATGATGAGATCAGAAGGCTTCGCAGATCCGATAATTTCTATGGAAAGAAGCTGGAAGAAGCGGGTATTGAGAAGGTCGGTTCGGCGGAGGAATTTCAGAAACTTCCTTTTTCCCAGAAGCAGGATCTCCGGGATGCCTATCCGCTCGGCCTGATGGCGGTGCCCGAAGAAGAGATTGTCCGGATTCATTCGTCCAGCGGCACCACCGGAACGCCGGTTATCATTCCCTATACGGCAAAGGACGTGGATGACTGGGGAGAGATGTTCAGACGCTGCTATGAGCTGGCGGGCGTCACGAACCGCGACCGCGTGCAGATTACGCCGGGCTACGGCCTGTGGACGGCCGGCATCGGTTTCCAGAACGGTGCCGAGAAGCTCGGCGCGATGGTTATCCCGATGGGGCCCGGCAACACGAAAAAACAGCTGCAGTTCATGCAGGATATGAAGTCTACGGTTCTGTGCGCGACATCTTCCTATGCGCTGCTGCTCGCGGAGGAGATCGAGAAGGAAAACCTGATGGACAGCATCTATCTGAAGAAGGGTGTCATCGGCTCCGAGCGCTGGGGCGAGAAGATGAGAAACCGCATCAAGGGTGAGCTCGGCATTCAGATTTATGATATCTACGGCCTGACGGAGATCTACGGCCCGGGCATCGGCATCAGCTGCGACTATGAGTGCGGCATGCATTACTGGGATGATTATGTATATATCGAGGTAATCGATCCGAAGACCGGCCTGAATGTGCCCGACGGAGAATGGGGAGAGCTTGTGATCACGACACTGGTGAAAGAGGGCGCGCCGCTCATCCGCTTCAGAACACATGATATTTC
>ONOC01000060.1 GCA_900319355.1 uncultured Eubacteriales bacterium
AATTTGTCATCGCCTTACGGCACCGGGATATTCCTTTTCTCAGCCGGCAGATGAGGTTTCTTATGCCGGCGGGATTTCTGCTGATGCTCCTGTCTCTTTTCGCAGACCGAAGCCGCTGGTCCTTTGCAGCTGTGATCCGGCACATGACAGGTATGCCGGCTCTCCTCTTCTTCCTGCTCGGTGCCGCCGGTTTAGTGGTTCTGACACGTTTTGCCGGAAAAAGGAACAGCAGGGATGCGAAAGCAAACTGGAAAGAACAGATCATCAATTCACTCTCCCAGTTCTACATCATGATGGGGATCATACTCTAGCTTCTGACGGCTCTGACTTCTGACGGCTCTGACTGCTGTCTCATGGCGCTGTTCTGCAGGCCGTCAGAAAGCGTCTTATACCAGATGCGGACTCTCTTTCAGGCAGCTCAGGAAGAGCCTCGCGGCGGGCGACAGTTCCGCCGCCGCAGCGATCCCGATCTCTACCTCTTTCACCGGAGTCACCGGGATGATTTTTACCTTATTGCTTTTGAACACACAGTTCTTTTCTTCATTTATGGCGATACCGAATCCCGCCTCCACCATGGCGAATGCGGTATAGCTGTCCTTTGCATGCATCTGGATATTCGGTCTGATGCCGCAGGAAGCCAGAACCCTTTTGTTGTCCGTATCAATGCCGGAATATACCTCGATATAAGGCGCCTCTCTTACGATCTCCAGCGGAAACGCCTTCAGTGCGGCATACGGCGAATCTGCAGAGACCCACGTCATCATGGGGCTTTTCTGCAGCAGCGTCCATTTCCACTTACCCTCACGCTTTCCGACAATCGCCATATCAAGTTTCCGCTCTGTCAGCTCCGTGCACAGATCTGTGCTGAATCCGCTGGTAATATGAAATGTTATGCCGGGATATCTGTGATGGAAATCCGCTATTATTTTTTTCAATACCGGAAAACAGCTGCTGTAAGCCGAACCGATCGATACCGTTCCGACAGAAAGACCGCGGATCTCACCTGCTGTCTGCGTCAGAAGATTTTCATGATAAAGCAGCTCTCTGATCTCCGGAAGCAGTGACTGACACGCCTCCGTCGGTTCGACGCCCTCATGTCTCCGGATCAGAAGGGGAAAGCCGTAATAAGCCTCAAGCGAAGCAATCATCCGGCTGATACCCGACGGTGTATAACCCGATTTCTGTGCTGCTTCCGTGATGCTCTGACATTCTGTTACCATAAGAAGTATCCGAAGTTTCTCTGTATCCATCTGTTCCCGCTGCTCCTTTTCTTTACTCCCTGTCATTGACAGATTCGCAGCCGTCGGCATTGCCTCATCCGTGATGAACCTGTTCACCTTCTTCCTTGTCGGCGCATGCACGGGCATATCCGTTCTTTTTTCGCAGAGTTTCGGAAAAGGAGCCGACCGGGAACTGAGAAATGTCTTCTTTCAGTCGTTCATTTTCGGGCTTGTCATTTCGGCCTTTCTTGCCACAGGCGGAATTGCAGGACTCGGCGTCATCTGTACACTGATCCGGGTTCCGTCATCACTGATATCTCCTGTCAGGATTTATCTGGCCGTTGTCCTGCTCGGACTTCCGGCCACATACGTATATAATCTGTGCAGCGCGCTTTTACGAAGTGCCGGCCAGTCAGCCATAGCGGGCTTCACGGCGGCGACAAGAATTGAAGGCTTCGCCAATTCCTTCGGTGACAGCGGGTGTGCCGCCACAGCCGTGTTCATTGGCCAGGCATACGGCGCAGGCGAAGGGGCGCTGGCCGCTTCTGTATCCTATCTCCGTCTGATTTCTGTCTTCTACCTGTTCTGCTTTACAGGGAATACCTTTGCAGGTTACTTTGACGGGATCGGAAAGGTGCAGATCCCCTTTGCCGGTGCGGCAAGCCACATTACCCTGAGGATCATTTTATCCGCTCTTCTGATTGAAAAAATGGGCCTGTCGTCGGTCGCCCTCGCCTGCGGCGCGGGCTGGATCTATGCCAGTATCTTCTGGGCCGTTCTGAAGAGACACAGGACCGTCAGCCGGAGCTGCGGACAGCGGCTCACTGAACCCGGACTGTGAACCGTTACGTTTTTTGCTGATACCTGTACAGCTGCACTGCCGCAGCTGGAAGGATACCACCAGTCCGACGTTGCCGGACCCCAGTTTCCCCGGCAGCACGCCGTGGAGATTCAGCATCGTCTGAGCTTCTCTGTGCGCTCCGCGGATCCGGCAGCGTCAGAACGATATCCCCGTATAAAAGCTTCAATCTCCGTGATCAGCTCCGGTATTCCGATACCGTATCAGATATTCCTGAGACACGTCTGAAGCATGCTGCCCACGGTATCCGCAAAGAGATCCAGCTTCCGGATCCTTGCAAAATGCCGGCCGTAGATGCGCTGTACCGACGGCAGACTCTTATCATCGCCGGTAAACACGCAGAGAACGGTAATTCCCTCCATCCTGGCACGATGGACCTCGGCCGCCGTATCCTCGACACCCGTCTGACCGGCGTAATCCTGATATGTGCCGGATGAACTGCGCACCTTGACGACATCGTTCGGCTGGCAGTCAGACAGAACGATCAGCAGCCGGTGCTCCGCATCATTTTTCTCAATCATCCCTGCCGCAAGCCTTATGGCCAGTCCGTCCCGGTTCGCTCCTGTGGTAAAATACCGGAAAATATTCCGGTTCTTTTTTACTTCCTGATAATCACGGAACAGATTCACCACGGTATATCCGTTCATGGAGCAGAAGGAGTACACTCTGACCGGAATACCGCATCTCGTAAGGCTTTCCGCGATCATGTAGCCCTGCGCTGCCACGATGGGCTGACGGTGCACCTGAGAAGTGGAAGCATCCAGCAGGATATCCACTGAGAGATTGCCGTTATCACCCGGCAGCACCTTGCGGAAAATCCGGTCGTCATCCAGCTCCAGTCCCCGCCAGATCAGCGAAGTATCGAGCCTTCCTGCATTCGATTTTACGACCTGACTGTCCATATGCATCAGCATGGAATTCCGGATCCGGTTCGTCAGACGGAGAATGGTGACGCGGTACTTTGCGATATTCTCCTGAAAGGCTGCCTCATTCTCCTTTGCCTGCTCCACCGCCTGTTTCCGCATTTTTCCTGCGAATCCGCTCTTCAGCATATCCTCATCATAGGCACCGTCGGTAAAATGCAGATGCACATCCGTGTGATTTCCGAAACAGTATTCCTTCTCGATCCGGCGCACCTGCTGCTCGTCATACAGCGGCTTGCCGAAATAGTTTGTGATGTACTCCTTCAGACCCTCGTCCGTCTGCGCCGAATATCTGGCAAAGGCGACACTCAGCCGGCTCTGGTCCAGCACCTCACTGCCGTATTCCGACAGATGTTCCCCGTACCCGAATGCCAGGCGGCGGATCGGCCCCATATCTCCGGTATGCCCTTTTCTTCTCCTTGTAAAAAGCAAAGAAAACGGGCTGACACTGCGCTTCGGCGCCGGTTTCTGCGATCCGGGACGCCGATACGTGAAATACGTCTCAAGCGTGTCGGCGATTTTGTCAATCACCTGGTCCGTGTCGAGATCTCCGTTCACCTCGATGTCATTCAGCAGCTTCACGTCAACGATATCGGGAAGGCTTTCATTCTCACCCAGGGCTCTCCTGAAATGGCCGTGCATGATGGCCAGAACCCTTTGTCCGGCCGAATCCTCAAGCGCGAAGCTGCCCTCCAGCGATTTCAGCTGATGCTTCGCATACTCCCGTCTGAGATACGGAAAAACAGGACGCAGTTCCTTTTCCCTTTCAAAGGTACAGTTCTCCATGGCGATCCAGAACAGACTCTCGTATGCCGTCTGATCTGTTTTCTCATGAAAGGTGAGGTAGAAATCCTCCAGCTTTTTCCAGTCATAATGCTTATGAACCGCTCCGACGATACTGTTCCAGTACAGGTCGGCATGTCCCTCGCTGTCAAACACACGGAATCCTGGCTCAATATCATAATTTTCCGCCCCGTTCCAGATCAGGTTCGCGGCGCGCTTTTTTTCAAATTCCGAGATTTCCATACGCAAGCCTCCTGCTATGACAGATCTTCGTCACACCTGAATTTACAGACTGAAGATTTTCTCCTTTCCCAGATCTCCCGGGAAACGGACGGTGATCATATCCTTCACCAGCTGACGCTCGTATTCATCGAAGCATTTGTTGACGATACCGAGCTCGATGGCATCCACGGCACCGAGTCCGTGCCGGATCAGATTGATCGATGCCATCAGGCCTCGCAGATCCAGCGCCTTCGTGGAGATCTCTCCGCCCTCACACTTCCTCCGTATGTCATGGAAAAGCTTTGAGAACTGCTCCGCATACTCCTCGCGGATATCGGGGTATTTGTCCCGGATCAGCTTCTTCAGATTCTCCTCGCTGATGACAGGCATCTGAATGATCAGGAACCGGGAGGCAAGCGCCTCGTTCACTTCACGTGTTCCGGCATAGCCGTAATTCATGGTGCCGATAAATCTCGATGCCTCATTGAGGTAGATTCTGTCATATCCCGGAACATCGATCACACGGCGGAAATCGAGAACAGCGTGAAGAACCGCAAGCGATTCATTTTTTGCCATATTGATCTCATCGAGAACACCGAAGCCGCCCTCTTCCGCTACCCGCAGGATCGGTCCCTTGCGGAGACGTACCGCGCCGTTTTCAAAGGTATCCGTCCCGATCAGCGATGCCGCATCTGTATTGATATATAAGGAAATATCCCATTCCGGTCTGTGAAAGACCGCAGCGAGATCCTGTGCCAGTACATTTTTTCCCGTGGCCTTCGGGCCGGACAGGAGCAGATGTTCACCGACCAGCAGCGCGGATAAGGCTTTCTCCCACACGTCCGCGCCGTAGTAATGGTACATCGGATCCGGAACCCTGCGCTCCATGTCAGCGTTCAGTTTGTAATAGGAACGAAAATGTTCGACCTCGGAGAGGATCCTGTCAGAAATCCCCTCTTTCTTTAAAAATTCCATCATTTCTGTCTCAGCCATCTTTACTCCTCAGTAAACGAAGGGAGACAGCACGCGCATAAATCTGGCTGCTGTCCCCCTCCTGATTCTATTCAGTTATCGCGCATATAATATCCCGAAATTCCATAAAGCCGGAATATTCCAGACGCCTGTTATGCAGCTGCTCTCTGTGCAGCTTTCTTGTTGCCGCCCATGAGAATAACGATCAGGTAAACAATCGTGAATGCTGCTGCAACGCCATAAGCCGCCGGCCATGGAAGATTGAAGCCGATCTTTGCATTCAGGATGAAAGAAGATGTAACGAATGCATAGAAGGCAGCCGGGATAAGCGGCATCCAGACGAATTTCTTTTTCCTGTTGATAAACATCCAGATCGCAATACCGGCGAGTGCAAACAAAGAAATCATCTGGTTGGACCATGCGAAATATCTCCACAGAATGTTGAAACCGTTGGAGTCGAACTTCGCCCATACAAGGATCACCGCTACCAGAGCAAATACCGGAACAGCAAGGCCAAGACGCTTTGCGTTGGAGTCCTGTTTCATATGGAAGGTATCGGAAATCGTAAGACGGAGCGCACGAAGAGCCGTATCGCCGGAGGTGATCGGGAGAACAATGACACCGATCAGAGCAATAATGCCGCCTACCGGGCCCAGCGCGTTCTTGCAGAGCACACCGACAACTGATGTCGCGCTGATCTGCGTAAGCTCACCGTTGACCATGCTGAAGAATGACCATGTGCCGTCAACCTGCTGCATGGTAACGCCGCCGTTTGCCGCGCCGAGATTGATCATGGCCATAGCACCGGCAGCCCAGCACATAGCGATGAATCCCTCAACTACCATCATGTTGTAGAAGGTCATGCGTCCTTCCTTCTCACTCTCAATGGTACGGGAAATCAGTGCGGTCTGTGTCGAATGGAATCCGGACAGAATACCGCAGGCAACCGTGACGAAGAAGATCGGAATGAAATGACCGGCGCTGAAGTAGGAAGCATAGTCAAATCCTGCGCCGTTCACTGCTGTATTCCAGCTTCCCCAGATCTCTGTCAGCGGATAGCTTCTCGCAAAGATGGCAATGAAGATGCCGACTGCTGAGAATACCAGGATCAGTCCGAAGATCGGATAGATACGGCCAATGATCTTATCGATCGGGAATACCGTAGCGATCAGATAATACAAAAAAATGATGGCATATACGATCCAGGTGGTAGGATCGGTCGGAGCTCCGCTCCATCCGAAGAGCTGCGTGGTGGCAATATCGCCAGGCGTGTAGATAAATACCGCACCTACCAGAAGAAGCAGGATGCAGATAAAAATATCATACAGCCAGAACACAGCCTTGTTTGTGTAATTCTTCACGAAATCCGGCATCTGAGTGCCGCCGTCACGGGTGCAGATCATACCTGAAAAATAATCATGCATGGAACCGCCGATGACGTTTCCAATCGGGATGGCAAAAAAGGCGATCGGTCCGAAGAGAATACCCTGGATCGGTCCGAGAATAGGACCTGTTCCGGCAATATTCAGAAGGTTGATTAATGAGTTTCTCCATGTCTTCATCGGAACATAGTCAACACCGTCCTGCTTAGCATAGGCCGGTGTCTCACGGTCGTCCGGACCAAAGACTGTCTCGCAGAGTTTTCCGTAGAGTGCGCCGCCTGCGAAAAGAATCACGAGACCGATAATAAATGTGATCATAATGTATCTCCTTTCCCTCCTGCGGTTCGCTGATCGGGCGCCGCAAAGAATAACCGTTCTCCATTATACCTATTTTTAACCAGATGGAAATCCATTATTTGTGTATTTACCATTTTTTAAGAATATACTGCCGGACGGGTTCTTTCTGAAATAAAAAATCAGCACCCGGCAGCGCGGTCATCTGAAGCAAACTCAGTCATCAGAAAAAGAGGCCGGAAAAGGCTTAAACAAGCCATTTTCCGGCCCCTTCTTCACACGAAAAAAATGTCTTATCCGGCAGAAAAATGTTCCCGCCGCCGAGGCAGATGTGTAAGATTTCGCTGCACAGGTTTTGAAAATCGATGAAAAAGTTTCATCTTTCTTTTTATCTATTTTTAACACTTTTGTCTACTGATAATTCATGACAAGAAAAAGCGGCTTGATCCGGATCACCTCGTCATAATCCTCTCTGTCCAGCTGAACGGTGTGATCCATCTGTTTCAGATCTTCCTTCAGGACATCAAGCGCACCATCCAGATCAGACGCCCGCTGTTCCTTCAGAATCCGGATCATCCGGTCACAGACAATCGGATGGGCATAGCACGCCGGAAGCGGAAATCCCGGACAGCCGTTGATGTGGTGCTGCATGCTCCCGAGAACTTTCTCCCAGGCTTTTTCCGCAGCTCTCCGGTTTCTCCCCGGTGTCGGAAGGATTTTGCTGTTGATCATCATCAGAATAGCGGCCGCACCGATCAGAATCAGCATGATCGCAGCCGTTTTCGACAGTCCTGCCCTGAGGCCCAGAATGGCACCGACGATACAGCAGATCCCGGCCACAAGGATGCCGCCGGCCAGAGCCTGCCAGCCGGGCCGGATCAGGTCACAGCTTCTCTTGATCCTCGCCCTCGCGATCAGATCCTGACACAGTCCGGGTCTCTTGTTCAGGTAATCCTTTGCTGTTTCCAGCTTCCGCACCGCACGTCGGGCGTCCCCTTCCAGAACGACCTCATCCAGTTTTTTCCGTCTCTCTGCTTTTTCTCTCTCCTTCGCCTCACTTCCGGGCTTTTTCAGAGAGATCTCCGGATGCGTATGCTCCAGCTCCGTGAGCATATCATCCGCGTCATTCAGATACCGGAAACTGCACTGCTTTTCCTTCCCGTCATCATAGCGGACAACCAGATAGAGGATCGGGGTGAGGAATGCCTTCCCGCTGCCTTTGCTCACGGCTACTCTTTTATACACATGTGTCACCTGAGCATACGGCACATAGAATTTCCGCGGGGCCAGTGCTCCTCCGATATAGACTGCCTTCTCTCCCAGCCCGCACTGGTCATACTTTTTACATGATCTGCGGTCTTTCCGAATGATCTCCGGATCAATCGTAACTCTGCTCAGCGGCTGTGGTCCACTCATTCCTGATTCCTCTCTTCTGCCGGCTGCCTTTCTCCTTCAGGTGCGGCGTCATCTGTTATCCGATACATCCCTTAACACAGCACTGACAATGCCATCCGCTGTATACGTGTCAGCCATGATCATATCAGCCCTGCTCAGCTTTCTCATCGTCCCCGCGCTGACTTCTCCGATACAGACAAAACGGGTATGACCGTAATCCTCTTCAGGATCCCTGTCCTGAAAAAATGCCCTGACTGACTTGGAACTTCCAAAAATCACGTAGGAAAATCTGCTGTTTCCGGGCATTCTGCTCCTGTCGACCACGGTTTCATAAATACCCGCATCATCATAAGCCACATGGTGATCATCCAGTATGCGGTTCAGTTCCCTCGATCCGTCAGCTGCCCGGAGGATCAGCACACGCACACCGTCATCATGACCGGCGTCAGCCACCAGTATCTCTCCAAGCGCCCCGGATGTAAAGTCCTCCGGCACGAGATCGGCACGGATACCGTAAGTATACAGTGCCTTCTCTGTGGCGCTTCCGATCACCGCAAACTTTGCGCGCAGCATCTCGCGTATGTCCCGCTTCTGTTCCTGCATCATGCGGAAAAATGTCCTGACCCCGTTGGCACTGGTGAATACGATGTGACTGTACAGCTTCAGATCCGGAAGCGTGAACTCATTTTCCTTCACCCTCAGGATCGGGCAGGCATCCACCCGGCATCCCTGTGCCATCAGCTTTTTTCTGACCTTTTCTGTAAAGGCCGGACTGCCGAGAACCGCTGCCGTCTTACCGGACAGGGCGCTTCCCGTCGATCCTGCCGTCCGGAAACCGGAAGAAGCCCCGCTTTCTGACGGATCCGTCCCGGAGCCATACCGGTCATCCCTGTCGGAAAAAGCAAAGGCCGCGTTGTTTCCGATCACAAGAACCGCCGGCGTCTCTGCCTCTGCCGCCTTTCCGGCGATGTCTGAAAGTGTGCCGTTGATTCTTTTTTCATCCGGCGTAAACCCCTTTGAGATGATGGCAGCCGGGGTGGCCGGATTTTTTCCGTAGTTCATCAGCTGGTTCGTGATCTCCCCGCAGGAGGTAAGGCCCATCAGAAAAATCAGCGTCCCGTCGAGCGCGGCCAGCGTCCGGTAATCCTGATGATTTCCTTCAGCCGAATGTCCTGTCACAACTGTGAAACAGCCCGCGCTTCCGCGGTGTGTCACCGGTATGCCGGCCTCCTCCGGTACAGCTATGCAGGAACTCACGCCGGGCACTGCCGTACAGGGGATTCCTCTTGCGCTGAGATACTGATATTCTTCTCCTCCCCGCCCGAAGACGAAGGGATCTCCGCCTTTAAGCCTCACCACGGTAAGGCCTGACGCCGCCAGCTGATAAAGCTCTTCGTTGATTTCCTGCTGGCCGGCGCTTTTTCTGCCGCACCTCTTACCCATACAGATGATCCTGCAGTCAGCCCGGGCGCTGTCTGTCAGCGCCACATCAATGAGGTCATCATATACAATGGCATCCGCCTTCCGGATAAGTTCAAGCCCGCGAAGTGTGATCAGTCCTCTTCCGCAGCCGGCGCCCACCAGATATACATGTCCTGTTTTCCTGTCTGTTTCCATACCGTTCATGATCTCATCACTCTGTCCGCGAGTGTGCGGCAGAGTTCTCTGTAATCGCTGAAACTGCCGCTTATCCTGTCCTTCTTATCCATATACAGGGCGTAAAGTGTTATCCTGTCGCCGTCAATCACGGCGTGCGTTCCGACCGGCATGGAGCAGTCGGCACGAAGCAGTCCGAAGAGATATCTCTCCGGAAGGAAACGTTTCATCGTCTCATCATCATTCACGGCCGCCAGCCGGTCAAGCACCTCCGTGTCATCTGCACGGCATTCAACCGCAATAATACCCTGTCCGCAGGCCGGCACCATTTCCTCAGGTGTCATCCTCCTGACCCGGAAGCCGGACAGATCCTCCTGCAGTCTGTCGACGCCGGCACCGGCTATGACGATGGCATCATACGCCCCTTCTTCCAGTTTCCGTAGCCTGGTCTCAATATTTCCCCTCAGTCCCAGAATTTCAGCCTGCGGATACAGCCGCCTGATCTCTGCTTCTCTCCTGGCACTGCCGGTACCGATCACACGGATCTCATCTGACCGCATGACGAGGAGATCTGCCGCGTCCGCGGCCGGCATCACGGCACCGATCACCATGCCCTCCCTCAGATCGTATGGCAGATCCTTGGCGCTGTGCACGGCTATATCTGCCTTATGCTCAGAAAGCACTTCCTCGATCTCGCGGATAAAAAGACCGCTGCCGCCGATGTTCTTCAGAGCATGCGTTCTGTCTTTATCACCGCGGGTACGGACGACGGTGACCTCCGTGGTCACGCCTGTTTTTTTCAGTGCCTCTGATACAATTTCATCCTGTTTCAGAGAAAGTCTGCTGCCTCTGGAGGCTATGATCAAGTGATTCATCTGAAGTCCTCTGCAATCTCTGCCGTCATTTTCTCCACTTCTTCAGGTCCCGATATGTGTTCCGCGGCAAAAAGTTCTGCCAGAAGCTTCCGGTAGACCGCCGCTCTCTGCTTCTGGTCAAAATCAGGATACTGCTCCGGGAAAGTCTTTCTGACCGCCTGCATGATATCCAGGATTTCATCCGTGTTCTCCGGAATGACCTCATTGATTTTTCGTTTCATCAGTGCCGCACAGGCCGGCGAGGCACCGTCAGTGGAAATGCTCACCGTCAGATGGCCCTTCTTCACGATGGCCGGAAAGAAAAAAGTGCAGTTTTCCGGATCATCCACGGCGTTGACCGGAATATGCTTCTTTCTGCAGATCTCGCTCACATGCCTGTTGAGCGCTCTGTCTCCGGTGGCTGCAATGACACAGCCGCAGTCTGCCAGGTCGCTGTCCTGATAGCCTCTTTTCACATACTTCAGTCTGCCTTCACCGGCCAGTTTCAGGATATCCGGCTCAGCCTCCGGCGACACGACAGTGATCCTGTCTGTAAACGCAGTAAGGCGGCTGACCTTGCCAGCCGCCACTTTTCCGCCTCCGATCACCAGAAAGCGGGTATCCGTGATATCACAGTAAAAAGGAAAAAGTTTCAACGCATACTCTCTCTGATTTTTCCAAGAGCCGGTGCCACTTTGTATGCCACCAGCGATCCGACACCTGCAATGATCGCATCGATCCCGACGGTACTCAGGAACCAGACGGTCATCAGTTCCCTGAACCCGATCGGCTGTGCATCCCTGAGAAGCAGGTTGCTCATCAGGGCAAAATACAGAAGCCCCATGACATAATAGGACAGCATCCCGATCTCTCCGGAGATGATGAAAGCCATCAGACTTTTTTTCCTGAATCTGTTAATCATAAATCCCGACAGCCAGGCCGCGGCAGCAAATCCGATCAGAAAGCCATAGGTCGGACGCAGGACATAGGCCACGCCGCCGCCGTGCGCATACACCGGCAGGCCGATCAGCCCCAGCAGAAGATACACCAGCAGGCTGATCAGTCCGTCACGCGGACCGATCAGAAGCCCCGTGATCACGGCAAACATGATCTGAAGCGACACTGTGACCCCTGTTCCTATCGGAAGGACGATATTGATTTTTGCGCCAACCACCATAAGTGCCACAAACATGGCGCAGTAGGTCAGGTCTCTGGCGCTCATTCTGCTGCTGACTGGTTTTGCCGTTTCCATATGTTCCTCTCCTTCGGGTGCGCAGTCCGCCTCTGGCGTGCGACGGACTTATACAGTACACGCCATACGATAAATCGTGCCACATACTGTATAAGCTACGGATTGCTCCGTGCTTCGCACTCCCGCAATCCTACAGGTATTCGGATTTCGCGCTATCGCGCTACATCCTCATACCTGTCCCGTCCTCATGATATCTCTGATTACCGAAGTACTTATTGTGCGCATACTCGATACCGCTCCAGTTCAGCGGCGTATACACTTCCGCGATGTCCGGCAGATGTACATCTTTCAGCGCCCAGCGCAGATATTCTTCTGTGCCGGTCCGATCGACAATATAACCGATATGCTCTTTGCCGCCCGGCGAGTCCGGATTGATGTAATGACGTACGTAGTCATAGGTGTTTTTAATGATCTGGATCACGCTGTCTTCATCGGCCCATTTGATAAAATCGACGCCCATCCTCGGATTTTTCTTTCCGGTTCTGCCGAGAAGCGTGATCCGGAAATATTTCTGCTGACTTCTCGTCCACGCGAGATTCGGACATGCATTGATGCATTCACCGCAGCCGATGCATTTGTAGGTATCCCGCTCCGGGCGGAAATGAACCTTTGTCAGCGCATCCACGGATTTTGAGCGGCACGCTTTGATGCATGCGCCGCAGCTGACGCAGCGCTCAGGCTCAAACTGAGGCTCCGTCATACCCATAATGCCGATGTCGCCCATTCTCACTTTCTGGCAGTCATTCGGACATCCTGTCAGAACGATCTTGACATGCAGGTCATCCGGGAAAATGACTTTCTCGATCTTCTGCGCAAGCGCCGTCGTGTCATAGCAGGCATAAGGGCACACGCGGTTGCCGACACAGGCGGAAACATTTCTCGTACCTGATGCCGGATATCCCTCACCCCGCGCCTTACCGGTCTGATTGATACCGGTGCCGTCGATGATTTCCTGCAGTGCCTGATTCACCTCAGGTATTTTCTCGAATGGAATGCCCGGGATCTCAAATCCCTGCCTGGATGTCAGATTCACGGTTCCATTGCCGTATTTCTCTGCGATTTCCTGAATTTTTCCGAGGTATTCTGCCTTCAGCAGGCCACCCGGCACACGAATTCTCGAAGATGTTACACCGCGCACCTTTGTGACACGGAATGCATTCTTTTTCAGTTCTTTTGTGTTAATATCCATGTCAGCCCCCTCAGTCAACCATCGTTTTACTCTTTACATACGGAAACACCGGTCCGTCGAGGCATACATAGACATTCCCGATCTTGCAGTGTCCGCATTTACCCAGTCCGCAGCACATTTTTCTTTCCTGAGACAGCCAGATATTCTCCTCCGGAATGCCCAGTTTCAGAAGTCCGGCGATCGTAAAACGCATCATCGGCGGCGGTCCGACAACAATGGCCTTTGTATTGGCCAGATTCTTCGGTGTCAGTTCAGGAACAACTGCCGTGACGAAGCCTTCACGGTATCCCGGCTGTCCCTTGGCACTGTCAACCGTCATTCTGAGGTCGATGTGCTCTTCCCAGTAAGCGAGGTCATCGCGGAAAAGAATGTCATCCGGCGACTTGAAACCGACGATCGCCGTGATGCCGTCCACCATATCCGTATGATGCGCATAGTGATCGATGACGCCGCGGACAGGTGAAACACCGGTACCGCCTGCGACAACGATCAGCTCACTGCCGTCGTAATCACTGAACTGAAAGCCGTTGCCGTAAGGTCCGCGGATCAGCAGTTTCTGGCCCTCATAGCGTTCAAACACCTCATTGGTAACGACGCCTACGCGGCGGATGGTGAAATCGATCGTGTCCTCTCCGATTCCGCTGACAGAGATCGGCGCTTCGCCATATTTCGGCATCGAAATTTCGAAGAACTGTCCGGGTTTTACCTTTTCACCGGCATCATCAAAATGCATGCGGAAAGTATATTCCGTCTTCGTATGCCGGATTACTTTTTCAATTTCTGAAGGAAAGGGAACGTACTTATTTGCCGCTGCCATTGCTCTCCACCTCCTTCATGCCTTCTTCCAGGTGATTGACAATGTTGGAAAAAGAAATATACTCCGGACAGATATCGTCGCATCTGCCACAGCCGACGCACATCTGGTATCCGAATCTTTCCTTAAAATCCAGAACCTTGTGCAGCGTCTTGAAGCGCATCCGCTCCCCGTTCTTCTTCCGGTAGCTCGCGCCTCCTGCCACATCGGTATAGCCGTCGACCATGCACGAAGCCTGCACACGACGTCTCTCACCCACGTTGCCATTGGCATCATAATACAGATCCTGCATGGTAAAACAGGTGCAGGTCGGGCAGACAAAATTGCATCTGCCGCAGTTGATGCACCGCTTATCATACTGATCCCACATGGTGCTCCTGCCGACCTCATAAGTCAGATTTTCCGGAACGTGCACGCTGACCTTATTCTCCGTCACGCGGGCCGGCGCCACATCCGTTTTTTCTGCTCCTGTTTCTGCGAGATACCTGCCCCAGTCATCTCTTCTGCAGTCAATGCGATATGCTCCGTTCACCAGGTCAATGCTCATGTCATAGTTATCAGATGCATTGGTTCCCATACTGACACAGAAACCATTTTCACAGGTTTCCGGACATCCGATCATGACAAAAGCAAGGCCTTCCCGTTTTCTTTCGTAGTAGTAATCCGGATCGCCGTTCTCCAGATAGATCTGATCCATCCTCTTAACGGCAGCCAGATCACAGCTGCGCAGGAACACCATTCTTTTCTTTGCCGGCGCCTGTGCCTCCTCCACATGCGTCTGCGTAAAATAGAAAAGTGTCTCGGAAGGCGGCAGCACCGTCTCCTTCCATGAATACGCGGACTTTTCATCGAATTCAATTTCGTCAGGATTCTTTACGACCGCGTAACGGACAGCATCTGTATCAGAAAACCGTCCACCTCCGTGAAACCTCTTCGGAGCCCATATATCGTACTCCTTTTCCCAATAGGAGAACAGTTTACCGAACTGTTCTCTGTCTGCTGTAAAGCCCATTGATGTTACCCCTCCTGCTTAATGAAAGATAAGCCTTCAAGCTGTTTAATAATTATATCAAATCATGAAGAGCAAGTACATTATCCGTGTCTTTACGTCAGAAATTTTTTATACGGCGGAGGATTTTTTCAGTTTCAGATTTTCATGAGATATCATGCGCAGGAAAAATCTGCCGTTTTATATGACGGGCAAAGACATCCGCTTTAACCGGGAAGCCCTGCGGATCATCCGCGTCGGCACGCCGCTCGCCCTGCAGGAGTTTCTGACGCAGATCTCGTTCATGTTCCTTTGTGCTTTTGTCAACCGGCTCGGCCTCGCGGCACCGCTGGCGACCACTTTCGGCATCTGTATCAACCTGGTTTACTACATTATTTTCAGCCGGCAGCTGAAAAAAGCAGAGGCAGGACGCCAGTAACGTGTCGTCCGCCTCTGTTAATATATTCATCTTTTAAGGTGCCAGATGATTCATCAGGTTTCCCAATCAAAAAGCAAACCTGCCTACGGACAAGTCCGGGAATTCAATTGTATCCTCTTTGAGAAACATGACCATGTAGATAGGGTAATACACCTGTTTGCCATCTACCTTAACATTATCATTTGTAAAAATATATGCCTTTGAGATTCCATATTCCGAGACAGCCATGAAATTATCCAGAGCAGAATGCCTGACATAGTCTTTTCCACTCTTCACCTCAATAGGAAGCACTCCTCCATCGTGCTCTACAACGAAATCAAGCTCACCTTGTTTTTTGTTATTGTAGTAATAAAGTGGATATCCATGAGCATGGAGTTCCTGTGCCACAACATTTTCGTAGACTGCACCTTTATTAATATCCTTGTCATGACTAACAATCTTCAATTTACACGCTTTGCCGTAAACTGTGGTAAGAAGGCCCACATCCGATAAAAACATTTTAAACAGTGTACTCTTTTCATTCAGCATTAACGGCACAATAGGCTCAGTTGTATTAAATACACCCAGAGCAACACTTGCTTTCCAAAGCCAGGTAAAACTGTCTTCTATCCGATCATATCTGAGGTTCTTTTTGATATCTGCTATCTTAAACCGCTTGTTCTTTTCATTCAATTCTGCGTATTTTTTTCTTCATGGATTGCCAGCCATCTGCAGAATCTTCCGATGCTGTGTCTCTATATGCTCTGTTTCTTTATCCTCAGCTGTCTGCTGCTCTATGTCTTTCCCATGCAGACAACCTTTGCCAATACGCCGCTGAAAATTCTGGCGAACTGCCTGCCAACGGCTTTCTCCGGGCTTCCGTTCACCATTCTTCTTCTGTTCATCGTGTCCGTTCCGCTCTGCATCACGCTTGCGCTGCCATCCCGACTGCCGTTCACGATTCTCTGGTGGCTGCTCTGCGGCTTTTCCGTCCAGACCATCATGTCTGTCCTTCTTGCAGGGCATGTACTGAAAAAGTATGAACCGGCAGAAACGGAAGCTGACGAAGATAAAGTTTAATTATCCCATAAAGAAGAAGAGAAAACACATTTTTGTGTTTTCTCTTCTTCCATTTATATCTTTTATATATCTTTTACACTGCTTCTTTCGACGATCGGTCCGTCTATGTACCGCGTGCCGTAATGGGTCTCTTCGCCGGAAATATTACCGAGCAGCCGGTCGACAGCCATTTCCGCCATACCCTTCATATCTACATGATACGTTGTGAGCCTGTTTTCTACTGACGGGTCCGTGAAGTAATCATCGTAACCCACAACGGAAATATCTTCCGGTACGCTCAGTCCTTTCTTTTCCAGTTCGGCAAACACATAACTGGCTGCCAGATCGCAGTTACAGGCAAAAGCCGTCGGCATCTCGGCCGGGAGTGAAAACTTCATGTTGCCGGTCAGCAGATCTCTGTCTTCCAGAATCCAGTCCTTCCGAATCGGAATATGCGCCTCAATCAGCGCCTTACGATAGCCGAAATACCGGTCCATGATGTTTTCATTTGCCAGCGTACTTCCGACGAATGCGATTTTTCTGTGACCATGCCTGATGAGATAACGTGTCATCTTATACATGCCGGTGTAATTGCAGCTCATCACGGTATCACAGCCGCTGTCCCGGATGCGAAAATCCAGAAGGACAACGGGTACACCGGCTTTTCTGACGAGATGCCGGATGTATGGTTCAAAAAGCCATCCGATGACAATGATGCCGTCCACAGCATCTTCTTTCAGAATGCGTGGTGTTTCCTCCGTCTGCTGCTTATCCTCATCTATCGGTTCCAGCATGGTGACGCTCTGACGCGCCGCTGCCGCTGTTACAACCTGCTGATACATGGACCAGTAAAAAGAATTGCCGATCTCCAGATAACGCCTGTCCGTTGAGATGACACCGATCCTTGCACCGGGCGCATGTCTTCTGTACCTGGTCAGATCATAGCCCATCTCGGCGGCAATACTCTCTATATGTTCACGCAGCTCCGCACTCACGCCTTTTTTCCCGGAAAGTGCATTGGATACGGTAACTGTACTGACACCAATGCGTTCTGCGATATCCTTCAGTTTTACCTCAGTCATCTGTCTCTCCCGGTTCTTCTGATCTTTACACTTTCTCCGCGCACCAGGCTTCCCTCTACAATCCTTGCGCCTCCCGGCCGGGCGTCTGATTTTTCAATCCTCGTAAGGAGTGTGTGCAGACTGATCTGTGCGATTACCTTCTCATCATTTCTGTATGTCGTCAGACGGATATGTTCCGGCGATTCACGCGGATAATTATCGAACCCGGCCACTGAGACATCCTCCGGCACGCGCAGTCCGCGTTTTCTGAGCTCACGGATCACTGCGAAGGCTGTCCGGTCACAGTTGCAGATAAATGCCTGCGGCAGCCTGTCCGGCAGTTTGGGTGTGTTCAGCAGGCCGTTTTCACGGTCAGGGATAATCTTCTTCTCACACTGATCCAGACCGCGCCGTTCCAGTGCCTTGCAGTATCCGAGATAACGGTCATTGATACTGTCCGTCGCACCGACCGTTCCGACAAAACATAAGTCTGAAAAGCCCTGCTCCAGCACAAAGTACGTCACGCGCTCCATCCCTCCGAAACTGTCAGTCAGGATGTAGTCCATATCACTGCGTGTGTCATAATCATCAACACATACGACCGGAATCCCGGGATTCTGCTCACGCAGGTGATTCACATAATCCCGGCTCATTTCCCCGATCATGAGCAGACCGTCAATCTGTGTTCCCCGGAACAGGGACATCGGTGCCTTCTCATTCTCCATCTCCGGGGTCACAACCTCAAGCACGGTGATACAGTCCGATTTCCCCGCCTCACGTGCTATGTTTTTATAGATTTCCATATAAAACGAAGGGAATTCCTGCACATAACGGCTCGCAACCATGCATCCGATGATCCAGGTATTCTTTCTTGTACCTGTCTCCCTGGCTGTCGCATTATAGCCAAGTTCCTGCGCCTTCTCACGTATCTTCCGGCGCATGCTGTCGCTGACACCCTTTCGTCCGTTCAGGGCATTGGATACAGTAACTACGCTCACACCGAGCGCCTCAGCGATAGTTCCCATCTTAACGTCTTTTCGCTGTCCCAAGAAATCCCCCTTCAGTCACAATCAGTTTTTAATACATTTAATTAATCTTTTAATCTATTTTTAATTTTTTTTTACCTCTTGTCAATGTTTTTCTGCACAAAAAACTGCTGTCACCTCTGATATCTTTATCATCGGATGCCTTCCTGACGCATATGCAATGAACTTCTTTAAGACCAGCGCAGTCCGCTGAAATAAATTTTATCACCTATGAGACTTTTGACATGATCAGCCTTTCATGTTACCCTGTCAGACGTCGGCTTCTGCAGACTCAGCTGACAGGGGCATATCATGAAAAAAACTGCAAGATTTCTTTTTTACCTTGTCGGAATGACCATTCTGTCACTTGGCATCGTTCTCAACACCAAATCCTCGTTCGGCGTCACGCCCATCATCTCCGTCGCCTATGCACTTTCCATCATTCACAAATGGAATTTCGGAAACGCGTCATTCGTTATGTACTGCGTTCTCGCTGCCATTGAGTACGCTTTCAAGGGGAAGAATTTCCGTCTGTACGATCTGCTGCAGATTCCTCTTTCCATCGTCGTGACACGGTTTTTCAATCTGTTCGGCGCGATTCTGCCGGACGTCACTTCTCTGCCCGCAAGGATCACATGTCTGATCCTCGGGATTGCCCTGACCGGCATCGGCGCAGCGATGAATGTCAATGCGCGGCTCGTCCCCAACCCGGGAGACGGCATCGTACAGGCCATCTCGGACCGTCTCGGAAAGCGAATGGGCAACGTAAAAAATGTCTTTGATATTTTCTGCGTCGCACTGACTCTCCTCATCGGTCTTCTTTCCACCGGCCGTCCTGTCGGCATCGGAATCGGCACCGTTGCGGCAATGATCGGTGTCGGACGTTTCATGTATCTCTACAATTCTCTGTTCCGGAAAGCGCAGCTGCGTCTGAGCGGGCTCCCGGAATGAGACGCTGAAGCCGGAAGCTGCCGTCACAGCATATTATTCTTCCTCTTTTTTCTTCCGGCTGCCGGTGCGCAGGAAAGAAAAAACACCTGTGTCCTCATCAGATTCAAAGGAAGACACATACAGGTATTTGCGTATGGCAAAGATGCCGGCTATGGCAGCCACACCCATAAGGAGTTCAAGGCCGTCCGTGCCGTCAAGCACCATATGCCGGGCAATGGCAAAAAGCAGCACATCCAGGGCGCTGCCCGGTGTATGTCTGACCAGCATGCGGATAAACTCAATGCCAATCACCAGATTGAATGCATGTTCAAGAAAAACATGAAAAGTATATTCATTGGAATTGTCAAGAAGACCGGGCATATCCTTCAGCAGAGGAATCACGCTGATGATGAAGCCGACCAGCACGATAACTGCGACAATGATTTCCAGTACTTCCGTCAGCAGCTCGATCCAGCAGGCTAAGGCATGGTTTCTGTCGGAACGGCGCCTGATTTTCTGTTCCGGCTGTTCGACATATTTTTCCTGTTTTTCATCTGGATTTTTCTTCACTGTATTCATCAGCGGTACCTCCGGTATCCGTTGCATCTGTGCTGTCAGACCATCATTTCATAATCAGTGGCAAAAGCTTATCTTGTCCCGCAGGAATCTGCCGGATTCTTCGGAAATCTGTACTTCTGCAAAAGCAGGTCATCCTCCTGAAATCACGGCGTCAGGAAACGGGATTCCGTAACACTGTACACACCGCGCGGCGTGCAGCGTATGGCAGGAATCACAGGAAGTGCCATAAAGGAGAGCGTGATAAACGGATCCATATCCTTCGGTACGCCCATGCGATGGGCACGCGTGATCATGCGCCGGAGCTTCTTGTTGACATAAGTATAGCTACGGTCGGAAATCAGGCCCATGATCGGAAGCTCCAGTGTGTCGAAAACCTCCCCGTTCTGCACAATGGTATAACCACCGTGTGTGCGCTCAATTTCATGTACTGCCGCCAGAATGTCCCTGTCATTGTCTCCGATGACGATAATATTATGACTGTCATGAGATACACTGGAAGCGATCGCACCGCCCCTGAGATGAAATCCGACGACAGCACCGACGCCGGTCTTTCCGGTCGCGTGATGCCGCTCGAACACAGCAATCTTGTCAATCTCACCGTCCGGCGCAAAAAATCCGGTCTCCGGGTCCGCCGGCAGAACGACATCCTTTCGCTCCGTCAGAATCTGACCCGGGATCATCCGGATGGCGGGGAACGGCCTGCCGTCGGCTCTGATCTGAATCCCGGCGGGATCGATCGGCCCGACGTGAATGGTGTCCATCAGCTTCGCCGGACATTCGCGTTCTCTGATATGATGAGGCCGCACCAGCTGTCCCTTATAGAAAACCATCTGTGCGTTGAAATCCTTCAGCGAATCCCACACAACAAGGTCAGCGTCAAAGCCGGGCGCAACAGCACCTGTCCGACGCAGGCCGTAGCAGCGGGCGGGCTGAATCGTCGCCATTTTTACCGCGGCGATCGGACTGATGCCCATGCTGACTGCCTTTCGGACGTTGTGATCAATGTCCCCCTCACGCGTGATATCCTCGATGTGTTTGTCATCAGTGCAGAAGCAGAAACCTTCTGTATTGGTATTGTTCTCGACAATACCCTTCACGATCATTTCCAGATTCCGCGCGGCACTGCCTTCACGGATATGACAGGTCATGCCCATGGAACGTTCCTTCATGACACACTCATAGGTCGTACCCTCGTGATCGGTTGTGACACCTGCGATCACGTAAGCGGCAAGTTCCTCATCACTGAGATTCGGCGCGTGTCCGTCCTTGACTTTTCCATCAAACAGCTCCAGCTTCTCATTCATGGACGGATCACCGTTGATGACGGACATGCAGTCCATGACCTCACCCAGTCCCAATACGCGCCGGTGATGGAGATATTTCTTCATCATAGATGCCGTCAGCGTACAGCCGTTGTCATCGATCGGTGTCGCCGGGACACAGGAGGCGATCATGACATAGACGTGTGCCGGGAGATCTTCTGTCTGCGAAAGCAGATAGTCAATCCCGTCCGTGCCGGACACATTCGCCACTTCATGCGGATCGACGATGAACGTCGTCGTACCGTGTTCCTCCGCCTTATTGATCAGCACCTGCGGATTGACCAGTGTCGACTCGAGATGCAGATGTGCATCAATGAATCCTGAAGTCACATACTGTCCCTTCAGATCGATTTCATTCTCACCGGCAAAATCACCGATGCCGACAATGATACCGTTGGTGATGGCGATATTGCCCTCTTCCACGCGGTCGGTAAATACATTGACAATCTTCGCATTCTTCAGAACGAGATCCGCCGGCATCAGTTTTCTCGCCGCGCGGGAGCATGCGATATATTTATCCAGTTTCATACCGGGCCTCCTTATCAGAACGGTCTTCTGTGTCACCTTATCAGGAACTGTCTTCCGTATCTGTGGACTGTCTCTTTATGAAACTACGTTAACACATTCGCATGACAAAAGTTAACTGGTTTCTTAAAACCAGCCCGTTTTCATCGCTGTCAGTCATGTCAGCGGCAGAATTTACGACTCTGGTACGCTGCTGATCTCTCCTGCCAGCTCAAATCCCCGCTTTGCTGCAAAGACTGCAATAATCTCATTGATCACAGCCGCTGCCGCAATGGTTCCCTTGACAATCGATGCCAGATCAGGCCGGGTGCTTTCCAGCACATTACACACGATACCGGTAAAAACAAGAGAAACGCCCGAATGCGGCAGCAGCGTCAGTCCCAGATTCTTTCGGACAGTCTCCGGCATCTTCATGAGCGTTGCGCCGGCCCTGGCGCCGCAGTATTTGCCGGCCGCCCGTGCGCCTATATAGATAAAAGTATACAGACCGGCGCCAAGGATGCCGTAAAGAAACACTGTGATCATCTGCTGACCGCACGGATCAGCGCCGTTATAATATAGACCACATGGTCTATATTATAATCAGATTATGACAGTTGTAAAGATGAGACATGAAGATATGCCGGCGTACCTGACTGCCGATCAGACCGGCCGGACAGCAGCCTGTTCAGAGGGAAAGGAAGACATGGAAACGATTCTGGCAGTTGAAGACGATGATTCCATCAGGAATCTTGTAAAAATGACGCTGGAGATGGACGGCAAAACCGTCCTGACAGCGGACAGTCAGACGAAGACATGAATGGAAACGCAGATGGGGAAAATATCACCATGATCGGCGATTCTGTGATGATCGGAGCTTATCAGGAACTTATCAGCACCTGGCCGGATGCCGTAATCGATGCGGCCGTAGATTCATCTGGTGTAATCAATAATCAGCCGGTTATGCCCCGGGGAATTTACCTCTGCAGCGAACCAGACCTGCCCGCTGCCGGGTCATACTTCAGTTTCCGGTCAACCAGTTTCATTACATGAATGCAGGCGATCATGGTAAAGACAGCCGCACCGATCCAGGCCGCCGGGTCGCCGAAGGCAGCCATCGGATAACTGTGCAGATGAATCGACAGCACTGTCATCGCCAGACGGCAGCCAAGCTCGACAAAGCCGCCGCACATCGGCAGAAAGCCATAGCCGCAGCCCTGCATCGTGTTCCGGAAGATAAAGATCATGCCCAGCGGAATATAGAACAGCGTGCAGAGAAAAATATACGTCTGCGCATACGGCATGATCACGGACATATCGGTGTCCGCAGAGAAAAACAGGGTCATCAGGGATGAGAGCAGCAGATTGGCGAGAACCCCGGCGATCACTGCATAAAGACAGGTGGAGAGCAGCGATGCGCGGATACCCGCATGAATACGGCCCGCGTCCCCCTTGCCGTAGTTCTGACCACTGTATGTAGCCATCGTCATACCCGTGCTCTGGAACCACTGCGTGAGGATATTCTGCATCTTGCTCGCCGCCGTAAACGCAGCGACAGCCGTCGCACCGAAAATATTGATCGCACTCTGCATCACCATGGTGCCGGAGGCCGTGATGGCAAACTGCAGCGCCATCGGGAGCCCGACGCCAACCTGCTGCCGCGTGAAGGAACGGTTGATTCGCCACATCGACCGTTCGGGATGAAGCACTTTCATTTTTTTCCATATGAAGAGGAAGCAGAGCACAGCG
>ONOC01000049.1 GCA_900319355.1 uncultured Eubacteriales bacterium
CCACCGCTTCGGCGATCCTGATGGCGATTGTCGGTTTCATGATTCTGTACCATATTGTGAAACCGATGGACAAGTTCCGCTGGGCGATCCTGTGGGGCTGTGTCGGCGCCATGATCTTCTGTCTGATCTTCATGCATGGTTTCTTCGGAATCACCGGCATGTCAATGAGATGCATCATGCTGTTCGTTGTCTTCTCCGTCACGACGGAGCCGATTCTGAGATATCTCATCCGGCTTCAGGGCTCCATCGAATATCTCTGGGGAAGATTCCGTTCCCGTCACGAAAACACCTGATGTATACGTCCGCCATTCCCGATCACTTCCCGTGACCGGATGTGGCTCTCTGTTCGCACAAAACAGGAGCGCCGGCAGAAATTCATCTGCCGGCGCTCCTTTTGTGCTCTGATATAAGTTCTTCGAATCGCAGCCGGGCTCCTGCACATTTCGCGTGTGATAAGCCTCTCTGCGATTTCAGAGACAACGGTCAGGCGGGATATGACTTTGTTTCTTTGTCGCCCTTTGTGGCATCAATGCCCGTCTCCTGTGCGTCTCTGTACTTGAAATACTCCATAGCTACCTGCGGGAACAGAGCATAGCTCAGCGTATCCTCATCCTGTTTCTTGTAAGGAGCCACTTCCTTCTCGAACTTCGGAAGACCCGGTTTCAGGTCGTCCGCCGGACGATATGTGATCGGCTTCTCATCTCCGAGAGCCTTCTTCTGAAGCTCCGGATTGACAGGATCTGTGGTTTTGCCGTACTTGCCGGCGAGCACATCCTTCGTCTGCTGCGTGATCATCTTGTAGCGCTCGCCCATAACGACATTGAATACCGCCTGGGTGCCGACGATCTGGGAAGAAGGTGTAACGAGCGGAGGATTTCCGAGATCCTTGCGGACGTTCGGTACTTCCTCAAGCACTTCGTAGAATTTGTCTTCCGCATGCTGCTGTTTCAGCTGGCTTGTCAGGTTGGAAAGCATGCCGCCCGGTACCTGATATACCAGTGTCTTGATGTTGACGCCGAGGTTCTTCGGGTTCATCAGACCGTTGTCGAGGCATTCGTCTCTGTACGGACGGAAATAATCCGCGATCTCCTCAAGAAGCTTCATATCAAATCCGGTGTCATAAGGCGTTCCCTGGAAGGTCTTTACCATAACCTCAGTTGCCGGCTGGGAAGTACCCATGGCGAACGGACTCATGGCCGTATCGATGATATCCACTCCTGCCTCAACAGCCTTCATGTAAGTCATGGATGCCACACCGGAAGTGTAATGCGTGTGCAGCTCAATCGGCAGATCCGTAACTTCCTTCAGCGCTCCGATCAGCTTCGGTGCTTCATACGGAAGAAGAAGTCCGGCCATATCCTTGATGCAGATGGAATCAGCGCCCATCTCCTCAATGCCCTTTGCCTTTTCCTTCCAGTAATCCAGCGTATAGGAATCTCCGAGGGTGTAGGAAAGTGCTACCTGAGCATGGCCGCCTTCCTTCTTGGTTGCCTTTACTGCAGTCTCCAGATTGCGGAGATCGTTCATGCAGTCGAAGATACGGATGATATCAATACCATTGGCGATGGATTTCTGTACGAAATACTCAACCACATCGTCCGGATACGGGTTATATCCAAGGATGTTCTGACCACGGAAAAGCATCTGCAGTTTCGTGTGTTTGAATCCTGCGCGGAGCTTTCTCAGTCTGTCCCACGGATCCTCATGAAGGAAACGAAGGCAGGCATCAAAAGTAGCACCGCCCCAGCACTCTACGGCGTTATAGCCGACCTGGTCCATTTTATCAACAATCGGAAGCATTTCTTCGGTAGGCATGCGGGTCGCGATCAGCGACTGATGCGCATCACGGAGAATGGTCTCTGTGATTTTTACCGGCTTCTTTTCAACTTCAGCCATTTCTGTCCTCCTAATCATGATTCAATAAATATCATACAAGATGCCATAGTACTGCGGTTTATGAGATACCGTAAACCGCCATGAATGTACCGGCTGCCACTGCGGTTCCGATAACGCCGGCCACGTTCGGGCCCATGGCGTGCATCAGAAGGAAGTTGGTCGGATCCGCCTCGGCGCCGACCTTCTGAGATACACGGGCAGCCATGGGAACAGCGGATACACCTGCTGAACCGATCAGCGGATTGATCTTGCCATGCGACAGTACACACATCAGCTTACCCAGCAGCACACCTCCGGCCGTACCGAAGACGAACGCTACCAGACCAAGGATGACGATCTTGATCGTATCGGCATTCAGGAAAGCCTCTGCTGAAGTGGTAGCACCTACAGAAGTGCCGAGCAGGATAACGACGATATACATCATGGCATTGGAAGCGGTCTCCTGCAGCTGTTTAACAACACCGCACTCACGGAACAGGTTGCCCAGCATCAGCATGCCGACAAGCGGTGCTGTTGTCGGGAGAATCAGGCAGACCACGATCGTAATAACAATCGGGAACAGGATTTTCTCAAGCCTGGAAACAGGACGAAGCTGATCCATCTTGATCTTGCGTTCTTTTTCCGTCGTGAGGGCCTTCATAACCGGCGGCTGAATGATCGGAACAAGGGACATATAGGAATATGCCGCCACGGCGATCGGTCCCATCAGTGCCGTCTGTCCGAGTTTTCCGGCAAGGAAAATGGAGGTAGGTCCGTCGGCACCGCCGATAATGGAGATGGCTGCGGCTGCCTTGCCGTTGAAGCCGAAACCGATGGCAAGGAAATAAGCGAAGTAGATACCAAGCTGAGCGGCAGCACCCATCAGGAAGGAGACCGGATTGGCGATCAGCGGTCCGAAGTCTGTCATGGCACCGACGCCCATGAAGATCAGCGACGGGAGAATCGACCAGCCGTCCAGCTGGAAGAAATACCACAGAAGTCCGCCTGCATGTGAAATACCGGCTGCGTCCACCGTCGGTGCTGCCATGATATCCGGATAAATATTTACCAGGATCATACCGAAGGCGATCGGTACGAGCAGCAGCGGTTCAAAATCATGGGCAATAGCCAGATAAAGGAACAGACAGCCGATCGCAATCATGAGGACATTGCCCCATGTCATGTGAAAAAAGGCCATCTGGTGAACCAGATTGTTTAAGGTTTCTAGTATCATTTCTTATCCTCCGAAGCGATAAAAAAGTCAGATCAGTTCATCGTTGCCAGCAGATCGCCGTTCTCTACGGCTGCACCAACGGAAACTTCTACAGAAGCAACGGTGCCATCCTTCGGTGCTACAACAGGGATCTCCATCTTCATGGCTTCGAGAGTAACGATAGGATCACCGGCCTTGACACTCGTTCCGGCAGGCGCATCGATCTTGACGATCTTGCCCGGTACGGATGCGGTCACAGGTGTGCCGCCCTGAGCGCCTGAAGCTGCCGGCGCTGCAGCCGGTGCCGGTGCTGCTGCAGGTGCTGCAGCCGGTACCGGTGCCGCCTTCTGTACAACACCGCTGGTTGTTCCCTCTTCTACGGTTACCTGATATACATTGCCATTAACTGTAACGGTATAATTCTTCATTTGAATGTTCCTCCTGGAATATTTTCAGAATGTTTCAGACACGCGTCCATTTGCGGCCTGTCTTCTTCACAGAACGCACTACATAACCTTCAGCAGACGGTGCTTCCTCGGAAGCCGCTGCAATCGCCGCCGCAATCGCCGCTGCGATTTCTTCCTCCGTGTGATCCTGCACAGCTGCTTTTGCCGGTGCAGCAGCCTTTGCCGGTGCGGCCTTTACCGGTGCGGAAGCTTCTGCCTTCTTTTTCTTATCTCCGTTCGGCATGAACCGGAACAGGGAGATGATGATGATCAGGATGGCCAGAACTGCAAACACAGTAAAGAGACCTACAACCATATTCATGCCGGCCTGTCCCATCTTCTCGCCGAGTGAATAGTTGATATTCAGCGTGTAGTTGCTGATCTTGTGATTTGCGTCATAATTGATCACTGCCTCAGCCGTATAGTTCTCGAACTTCGGATAAAGCGTAATGGTCAGTCCGTCCGGGTCCGAATCATCGACCTCGGTCTTCTTGCTGTCATCAAAGCCGAGAAACTTTCCTGTCGTATCGCGGTCTGTCTTCCAGGATGTCCAGAACACTTCATAGAAGCCGCCCTTGTCATCCGCCTGCAGCTGAAGGGTGTTATCATCCTCCGCATACAGTCTGGCCATCAGATTTTCCGCTGTCTCGCCATACAGGATATCCATCTTGTATCCGGTGAAATATCCGTCTGCATCCATTGTCATCTCTACATCAGCATCAAAATTCTCAAAGCTGATGACGGCCTGGAAAGTGTTGTCCGGTGTCTGGGTAAGCTGATCCAGAGATACATAATCGCCGACAATCTTCCGGTTTGTAATCCAGGAGGTATAGAATTCCTGGCCGAATTCCCCGCTGTCCTTCATCTGCTCCAGTTCATAGTCTGACTGGCCGTACAGCTGCTCAAAATACGGAGCGGCATTGGAAAGCTCATCATCTGAAGCAGACACACTGCCGTCATCCGCCGCATAAGCAGGTACCGCGCTGAACATAAACGCGATCGAGCAGAGCATGGCAAGGAAGACTGAAATTTTTGTTTTCAACTTCTTCATACTGATTTTTGCTCCTTATGTTCAGACTGTGCCGTGTTTTTTATCCGGAAGGTATTCCTTCTTCGTGAAAAGCATCTCAAAAGCGCCGATGAGATATTTTCTCGTTTCAGCGGGATCGATCACAGCATCCACATATCCTCTGGCTGCAGCAGAATCGGTGCTGTTCTGCAGTCTGTCGTACTCTTCAGCCGTCTTCTCAACAGCCTCGGCGCCTTCGCCGTCGCTGATGATCTTCGCAGCGGCCTTTGCGTCCATCATGCCGATCTTCGCGCCCTTCCATGCGTATACCAGATCAGCGCCCAGAGAACGGCTGTTCATGGTAAGCGATGCACTACCGAAAGCTTCTCCTGTAATGACATTCACCTTCGGTGTCGTCGCAGAAGCAAAAGCATAGGTCAGTTTGCCGAGAGCATCCGGAAGACGTTTCTCGCTGCACTTGCATGCCTTGAAGCCCGTGACATTCGTAAAGGTGACCACAGGAATGGAGAAGGAATCGCAGAAGCTGACGAATTCAGCGGCCTTCTTTGCGCCTCTTGCGCTGATAACCTTTCCGAACTCTTCCTTGCTGCCGTCTTCAGCGTATCTGGCGGAACGGTTGGCAACAGCACCTACCGTGTATCCGTTCAGGCGGATAAACGCCGTCACCATATCCTCGCCGTAATACGGCTTCGCTTCAACAAAAGTACTGTCATCACTGATTCTCGGAAGAAGCAGTGCCGGGTCCTCAATGCACTGTGCCGCATCGGCAGCAGCTCTGTTCAGATCATCCGTTGTCTCGGCATAGGACATATCATCCTCATAGTTAGCCGGCAGCATGCTGACAAGACGGCGGATATCAGAAAGAACCTCTTCCTCCGTGCCTGCGCCGTCGATGGTACCTGCCTCTGATCCCTGGAATTCAGCAGATGAAGTGTCGCACTTATCTTCTGAGCTGCCCTTGATGGCGTTCGGAGAATTCAGATACAGTTTACCCTGATCCTTTACCATATAGGTAAAATCACTGAGTGCGGGGATCAGTGCCATACCGCCGCCGCAGTTGCCGAAGATACCGGTGATCTGCGGTACCACACCACTGGCTTTCGCCTGCGCCATGTAAACTTCACCAAAAGCATTCAGAGCGTCGGTAGCCTCTTCGAGACGGAGACCCGCACAGTCGATCAGACCGATTACCGGTGCTCCTGTCTTCACCGCGAGATCGTAGATTTTTACAATCTTGCGTGCGTGCATTTCGCCCATCGTTCCCTTTAACACGGAAGCATCCTGGCTGTACACGTATACAGGACAGCCCTGAATCTGGCCGTAACCTGTAATAACGCCGTCAGAAGGTGCTTTCTTTTCAGCAAGATTGAAATCAGTATTGCGGGCCGTCACTCCCGCGCCGATTTCAACAAAGCTGTTCTGGTCAAGAAGAGCGGAAATTCTCGTTCTTGCCGCGCTTTGCGTTGAACTGCTCATAACACTACCTCCATGCGATTATAATTTAGACTGTCAAAAAACAAATTTTTAACAAATATAATATAACCGAAAGCGCTCCTGATTTCAAGCTGTCATCATAAGCCGGACATATTCTGATTTACAGTTCAGCTGCTCTCAGAACCACGCCATATCTTTCGCCGGCCGCTGACAAAAAAAGAGAGCCGGCCATCGCCAGCTCTCTTTTATCCTCTGAAGTCCCGGATCACAGGACTCTCATCCCTTAAGTCCGCGTGTCTGCCGGTCCATGTCTTCCACTACAATATCAAAAATCTCTCCAAGAGAACGTCCGTACTCCAGAACCTTCCACGGCTCATTGGTATGAAAATGAATCTTGATGAGATCCTCATCTCCTGCGGCAATCAGTGAATCACCGTCAAAATGCTTCGTAATGTAATCCGCAATCTCATCTTCATCAAGGTCCTCGCCCTCAATCAGAAGCTGTATGTCATATCTGTACTTCAGTGTCTGTTCAGGAAGTTTCATGATCAGTACTCTCCTTTCAATCCGTACGGGTGCCCGGAGCTTCCCTTCTGGATAAGCTCTGTCTTCATTTATTCTATCTGTTCAGGAAGGGATGTCAATTCCTTTTTCCGGCAGCCGGCGGGTGCCGGCAGGTACTCAGCTTCATTCAGACGCTGCCATAACCGCGGAGCGCACAAAGAAGTTCCGACGCGACATCCGCAGGCGCCGGTGCTTAATGAGTCTGAGCGAAAGCGAAAGACGAATTTACGCACCGCTGCGCTGAGGACAAGCGAGAGCGCGTCGCGTCGGAACTCCTTTGTGCACTCCCTGGCTGACAATGAGTGAACTGTAACGATGGCCACATATCCTAAGATTATATTATTGACGTCCTTCCCCGCGCCATATAAAATACGAATGAAACTTTTCGTCCGTCTGTTCAGACGGTTTTTCTCTGCGGATTCCGGCAGATTTCCACTTTACCTTTAAAGGAGAACAATTGAAGAACAAACTGATTGAACTGACCGATGTGTCCAAGTCATTTGACGGAAATATGGTGCTGGACGAGATCAACCTTTATATCCGTGAAAATGAATTTCTCACCCTGCTCGGCCCCTCCGGGTGCGGAAAGACAACCACCCTCCGGATTCTCGGCGGATTTGAACAGCCGGATACCGGGCGTGTATTTTTTGACGGAAAAGACATCACCTCTCTTCCGCCGAACAAACGGCAGCTGAATACGGTTTTCCAGAAATATGCGCTCTTTCCCCACATGACGATCGCGGAGAATATCGCCTTCGGCCTGAAGATCAGAAAAAAGCCACAGAGCTATATCAATGATAAAATTCGTTATGCCCTGAAGCTTGTGAATCTGGAAGGAACCGAGGACAGGTATCCCGATGTGCTGTCCGGCGGACAGCAGCAGCGAATCGCCATCGCCAGAGCCATAGTGAACGAACCGAAGGTTCTTCTTCTCGACGAGCCGCTTGGTGCGCTCGACCTGAAGCTTCGGCAGAGCATGCAGTATGAACTGATGCGGCTGAAGAGGGAACTCGGCATCACCTTCGTGTACGTGACGCACGATCAGGAAGAGGCGCTGACCATGTCCGACACGATCGTCGTCATGAACCAGGGCTACATCCAGCAGATCGGAACGCCGGAGTCCATCTATAACGAGCCGCAGAACGCCTTCGTCGCCGACTTTATCGGCGACAGCAACATCGTGGACGGCATCATGGTACAGGACAGGCTCGTGGAAATCTTCGGAACGCAGTTTCCATGCGTCGATGTCGGTTTCGGCACCAACCGTCCGGTCGACGTCGTGATCCGTCCGGAGGATCTGGAGCTGACCTCTCCCGAAAAAGGACAGATCCGCGGCCGCGTCAGAAGTCTGATTTTTAAAGGCGTTCACTATGAGATGGAGATTCATACAAACGCTTACGACTGGCTCGTCCACTCGACAAAAATGGCCGAGGTCGGATCAGAGGTCGGTCTCACCGTTGACCCGTTTAACATTCAGATCATGAACAAACCTGCTTCCGAGGATGAGGCGGCGCCCGAACCCGAAGAATGAGAAAGCATCAGGGGGAAAAACTTTGAAAAAAAACGCTGAACTGAAATGGCTTGCCGCACCCTACGGTGTCTGGGCAGCCGGTTTTATCATCATTCCGCTTCTGATGATCTTCTACTACGCCTTTACCAATCAGGAAACCGGCGCGTTTACCTTTGCCAATTTTTCGGAGGTTTTCACGGCATCAACGATGAAGGCCTTCTTTCTGGCCTTCGGGCTCGCGCTCCTGAGCACACTGATCTGTCTTGTTCTGGCCTACCCTCTGGCCATGATTCTTTCAAAAATGCATGTGAGCCGGAGCAGCTTTATCGTATTTCTGTTTATTCTGCCCATGTGGATGAACTTTCTTCTGAGAACCTTCGCCTGGCAGACGCTGCTGGAAAAGAACGGCGTCATCAACACCGTCCTCGGTTTTTTCCACCTTCCGGCACAGAGCATCATCAACACCCCGGGCGCCATCATCCTCGGCATGGTTTACAATTTTCTGCCCTTCATGATCCTGCCGATCTACAACTCCCTGTCAAAGCTTGACAGAGAACTGATCAATGCAGCACGCGACCTCGGTGCGAACAATGTGCAGACATTTATGAATGTCACGCTTCCGCTGACCGTTCCCGGGATCCTCTCCGGAATCACCATGGTTTTCATACCTGCGCTCACAACTTTCGTCATCTCCGATCTCCTCGGAGGTGGAAAAATCCTGCTCATCGGCAACATGATTGAACAGGAATTCAAGCAGCTGAACAACTGGAATGTCGGTTCTGCCATGTCAATGCTGCTTATGATTTTCCTTGTGATTTCCATGATCATCAGTGCAAAAACAGATACGGACGCAGGTGCGGCCTTCTGATATCCGGCGGGGAGGTAAAAACCTTGAGCAAAATACTGAAAAGAATTTATATGGCGCTGATCCTGATTCTGCTGTATGCGCCGATTGTCACACTCATCGTGCTTTCATTCAACAGCTCCCGTTCCCGGGCCAGATGGGGAGGCTTCACCCTGCAGTGGTACCATGATCTGTTTCAGGACAGTGAGATCATGCGCGCCTTCTATACGACGCTCACCGTAGCCCTGCTGGCCTCTGTCATTGCCACGCTGATCGGCACCCTTGCGGCCATCGGCATACAGCATATGCACAGGAAATCGCGTGCATTTTTTATGGGTGTCACCAACATTCCCATGGTAAACAGCGAGATCGTCATGGGCGTCTCTCTTATGCTGCTCTTTATTATCGGAAGAATTGAATTCGGCTTCGGCACCATACTGCTCGCCCACATCACTTTCGACATTCCGTACGTCATTCTGAGCGTACTGCCCAAGCTGAAGCAGACAAACCGGAGTACCTATGAGGCTGCCCTGGATCTGGGCGCGGCTCCGTTTTTCGCCTTCCGCAAAACCATCCTGCCGGACATCATGCCCGGCATCGTCTCCGGTTTCATGATGGCCTTCACCATGTCGCTGGATGATTTTGTCGTCACCTATTTCACCAAGGGACCCGGCGTTGACACGCTTTCGACAAAAATCTACGCCGAAGTCCGGAAGGGCATCAAGCCGGAGATCTACGCGCTCTCCACGATTCTCTTTCTTTCCGTGCTGATCCTCCTGATGCTGATCAATTTCACGCCGTCCAAAAACAGCCGGAAGGAACTGATCAAAGACGAAAAATACCTGAAGAAGCATGGCAGGAAGAGGATTTTTACAAAGAGGCTGATCCTTGGCCGGGCCATCCCGGCTCTGCTGATCATCGTGGTATCTGCGGGCGGCATCTACTATCAGGCGGAGGCCTCGGTCAGCTCCGACAACGAGCTTGTTGTCTATAACTGGGGTGAATACATGGATCCCGGGGTGATCACGGATTTTGAAAAGGAAACCGGTATTCATGTGATCTACGAAGAATTCGAGACCAATGAGATCATGTATCCGAAGATCCGTTCAGGCGCGGTCTCCTATGATCTGGTCTGTCCGTCGGATTATATGATCCGCAAGATGATTGATAACAATCTGCTCCAGCCCATCAACAAAGACCACATTCCGAACCTGAAAAACATCGGGAGCCTCTATCTGAAAACGGCGGAACAGTACGATCCGGGCAATCAGTATTCCATTCCCTACTGCTGGGGTACCGTCGGTATTCTGTATAATAAGAAGCTTGTTGATGAGCCGGTGGACAGCTGGAGCATTCTCTGGGAGACGAAATACAAGGACAATATCCTGATGCAGGATTCCGTCAGGGATGCCTTCGCAGTCGCCCTGAAATATCTCGGCTATTCTCTGAATTCGACCAATATCCGCGAGCTTCGGGAAGCGGAAAAACTCCTGCAGGACCAGAAACCGCTTGTACAGGCCTACGTCATTGACCAGGTACGTGACAAAATGATCGGCGGAGAAGCCGCTCTCGGCGTGATCTATTCCGGTGAAGCCATCTACACAGTGAAGGAAAATCCGGACCTCGCCTACGCGATTCCGAAAGAAGGCTCCAATGTATGGATCGACGGATGGTGCATACCGAAGGATGCAAAACATGTGGAGAATGCGGAAAAATTCCTGAACTATCTCTGCCGGCCTGATGTCGCCCTGAAAAATTTCGATTATATCGGCTATTCCACACCGAACACGGCGGCCAGAGACCTGATCGAGGATGAGGATCTCAGAAACAGTGAAGTAGCCTTCCCCGATGAAGAAACACTCTCCCGCTGTGAGACCATGTCCTATCTCGGACCGGAGGCGGAGGAAATCTACAACAGTCTCTGGAATCAGGTGAAAAGTTCCTGAACAAAAAAAAGCGGCCCTGCGCACCCGAAGACGGATGCGCAGGGCCGACTGTGGCTATGCAAATATGCGCGGGCAGTGAGCCGCATCCGCACACACGAAGTGTGATGCGGAGAGACGAACGCCGCGTCAGACCGATGAAGTCGGTCACCTGCAGCGACGCGAAAGCACGCAGTGCGAAGCGGCGCGTGTACTTATACATCTACCTTCACATCAAGTTCTGCCTCTGCTTCTGCCCTGAAATCTTCAATCTGTACCTCGGACAGCTGCGGCAGATCATCTGTCGAGCTGACGCCGAAATATCGAAGAAAGTTCTCTGTTGTCGCGAACAGGATCGGACGGCCCGGTACATTCAGTCTGCCGACCTCTTCGATCAGATCATACTCCAGCAGCCTGTTCACCGCGTGATCGCAGCTGACGCCCCTGATCTGTTCAATCTGAGCCTTTGTCACAGGCTGTTTATAGGCTATGATGGAGAGCGTTTCCAGCACGGTATCCGTGAGCTGCGGCTTCTTCGGTGTTTTCGCGATATCGATCAGCTCAGCATAATACTGTCTCTTTGTGCAGAGCTGCCAGGCGCCGTCCAGACGGAGAAGCGTAATGCCTGACGTCGGACGGTCGTACTTTTCCTCCTTCATTCTGAAAAGAATGGCCTCCGTCTCCTGCTCCGATCTGCCGATCGCAGCCGCCAGCGTTCCTGTCGCCACCGAACTGCCCATGGCAAAAAGGATGGCTTCGAGGGTTCCCTCCGCTGTCTTTTCTGTGATGTTATCGTCGTTGTTAAGATCTGTCATACGTTATTTTCCGTCTTTTCCTTTTCACGGTACATATCGCCGACCAGCCCGGTTTCATGGATATCCTCCGTCGACTCAATCTCAATGTCGCCGAACAGTTCCTCCTGTGTGCACCGTATCCTGCCGAGCTTCATCAGCTCAAGAACCGCGAGGAACGTCACGATCGTCTGCATCCGCCCGTGCTGTGTGACAAGAAGTTCCCTGAACGAAATTTTCCTCTTTCTCCGCGCCGTGATCTGCACGTAATCGAGTTTATCCGGAAGAGATACCTCCTCACGTTCAATATGGCCGAATTTGCTTCGGATCGGGTCGATTTTGTCCTCGGATCTGCGCATAACGCTGTCAAAAATTTTCTTCAGCCCTGCCAGCGTCAGTCCGTCAAGAAGCTCTCCCGTATCGACCGGAGGTTCGTACTGCGCCACCTCCTTCGGCAGATGACGGGTACGGGTGAACACGTCTCCCGCCTGATCGCTCAGCTCCCGCAGTCTGGCCGAGACCTCCCTGCACTCCTTATATTCAAGAAGCTGCAAAACCAGCTCGTCTCTCGGATCAATTTCCTCACCTTCCTCATCCTTCTCTTTCGGAAGGAGCATCCGGCATTTGATATCGATCAGCGTTGCCGCCATCACCATGAACTCACTGGTCGCATCCAGGTCCTCATGATCCATCCGGCGGACATAATCGAGGTACTGATCCGTTATTTCCGCGATCGGAATATCGTAAATATCAATTTTGTTCTTATCAATGAGGTGAAGGAGCAGGTCGAGCGGACCTTCAAATACCTCAAGCTTCACGGAAATGGCCAATAAAGCGCCTCCTCACCTTCAGCTGCCGCACTTCCCTGTCTGCCATATCGTCACACTCACAACCTCCCTGGGATTGTTGATCCTGACAGGAAGAGAATGCTCCCCGGCACCGGAGGTGACGATGACGTGATGTCCGTCTTTTTCAAACTGACCGTAAGCCTCCCCTGAAAAAATCTTCAGGTCCGGTGTCACAGCTCCCGTGTGCTCGCCCATGCGGAATATGCCGCCGTGATAGTGACCGCACAGCGTCAGATCCGCACCCCACCGGAAGTACGCAGGCATGCCGGAAGGACTGTGCGCCAGCAGAATGCTGATCTCCGAAGGATCCGGTACACCGACCGCCTCGCGGATCTCCACAGGCGGAAGCTTGGGTCCGCCGACTCTTCTGTAATACTGTGCCTTCATGGTAAATCCGAAGATCCTCACCGGCAGCCCGCCGACCTCAAGAACAGCATCATCATTATCGAGCAGCGTTACCTTCTCTGTATTCAGCCTCGATAAAAAATCGTCATAGATCTCCCGGCCGCCTTTTCTTTCACCGGCCCTCAGCCTGGTCTCATGATTGCCGTGTGCAAGAAACAGGCGGTAAACGCCGCCGATTTCATTTAAAAAATCAGCCACCGGCGCCGGATCATATTCGCCTTTCGCAATCAGATTGTCTCCGCCGCAGCAGACCAGATCCGGTTCCTCCTGCCTGAGGATCTCCATGATTCTGTCCGGTTCCCCGTGATTTACGCAGCAGTGCACATCAGAGAAAAAGCAGATTCTGATCTGCCCGGAAGGAAGCTCCGGCTTGTTCAGATAAATCTCTCTCTTCGTATCGGCAATATCCCGGGGATGTATTTCAATGACATTTCTGTCCATATATTTTCCCGTTTATCCACATAAAAGGCTCTGGCAGTTGCCTGTCAGAGCCTTTACCTTCTGATTTAACAGATTAGTTGTATTTGCGCTTTCTGGCTGCTTCGGATTTCTTTTTGCGGCGAACACTGGGTTTCTCATAGTGTTCTCTCTTGCGGATCTCCTGCTGAATACCAGCCTTGGCGCAGCTTCTCTTGAAACGACGAAGTGCGCTGTCAAGCGTCTCGTTTTCCTTTACAGTAACTGTTGCCATATGCCCAAACCTGACCTCCCTCCAGTTGTAAGATTGTGCTAAATACAACTGTTTGGGTATTTGCACTGAAACTTAGACTATTATACCAGATCTGGCGGATTCGTCAACCGTTTTCTGCGGACGCAGGATTACTGTTCACTCTTTGCCGGCCACTGTCACACATGGAGACTTCCAGCCTAGACACGCTCTCGCTTGTCCTCGGCGTAGCGGTGATAAATTCGTCCTTCGCTACGCTCGGACTCATTAACCACCGACGCCTGCGGAGGTCTCGGCCTGGGAGTCTCCATGTGTTCCGTGGCTCTGG
>ONOC01000051.1:0-7752 GCA_900319355.1 uncultured Eubacteriales bacterium
GCATGAGCTCGGCGGGGAGATCATCATCAATTCCGATGCCCACCAGAAGGAGAAGCTCGACGGGGCATTTCCCGAAGCCATCCGGTGCGCCATCCGGTGCGGATTCACCCACACCAATATCCTGGCCAGGGATGGGGGAAAACCGGGTTTCCGCCAGATTGCCCTGGACCGCCTGCTCTGACCTGCGCAAGGCGGCACAAAAGAAAGTTAATATTGACTAACATTTCACCTCGAGAGTACGTTATACTTCCGAGGTGATTTTATGAATAAGCAGAAAGAGAATGAGAGATACTCCGGAGCTGATGCCAGCGAGATCCGTCTGGGCAATCTTGCCAGCGCCGGCCGGGACGCGCGGTTCCAGAAGGCTGCAGCCCGGGTCTCTCTTGTCGGTATTGTCGGCAATGTGATCCTATCCCTGATGAAGCTGGCTGCGGGCGTGATCGCCCACTCGAGCGCCATGGTTTCCGATGCCATCCATTCGGCATCAGATTCTGTCTCCAGCGTCATCGTGATCATCGGCGTCCGCCTGTCCGGAAAGGCGGCGGATGAGTCCCATCCCTACGGCCATGAGCGGTTTGAGTGTGTAACCGCCATTGTCCTCTCGGTGATTCTCTTTATCACCGGCCTCTTTATCGGCCTGAACGCCGTGAAGACGATCCTGGGGTTAAATGGTGAAGTCCAGGTTCCCGGCGCCCTGGCGGCGGCAGCCGCCGTGATCTCGATCGTCAGCAAGGAGATCATGTACCATTACACCATGCACTATGCGGCCCTGTACGATTCCAGCGCGCTCCGCGCGTCCGCCTGGGATCACCGGAGTGACGCATTTTCCTCAATCGGTTCCCTGGCCGGCGTCCTCGGCGCCCGGATGGGCTATCCGGTGCTGGATTCGGTGGCCAGCCTGGTCATCTGCGTCTTCATTGTGAAAGCAGCGTACAGCATTTTCCAGGACGCCATCGACAAGATGGTGGATCATTCCTGCGACGAGGAGACGGAGAAGGCGATCCGCGCGCTCGCGCTCAGCAAGCCCGGGGTGCTCGGCGTTGACCTCCTGCATACCAGGGTATTCGGCAACAAAATCTATGTGGATATGGAGATCGCGGCAGATGGGAATGAATCCCTGAGAAATGCGCACGCGACGGCTGAGGGCGTGCATGATGCCATCGAGAAGGCATTTCCCCAAGTGAAACACATCATGATCCACGTGAATCCGAGGTAAATGCCGCTGCCCCGGAAAGCGCTCCAGGCTCGTGCTCCGCTCCGCGGATAGCCACTCCACTAAACTTGGACTGCGCTTTCGCTTGTCCTCGTTAAGTGTCTGGTTATCGTTAAGCACTCTGCGTAAGCAAAGGGGCTGCCGCATCGGAAAATGGTGTGCTACCCGTCAAGAGGACAGTGAATAATTAAAAAGCTCTTTACCGCCAGCCAAGCATCGGCTGGCGGTATTCTTATGCTGCAGCATCAAAATGATCATGGAATTCCGTAGGCGTCATCAGATGCAGCTTCCGCTGGATCCGCTCTGTGTTGTAATACCTTATGTAGGATTCAACAGCAGTGGTCAGATCCCCTTTTGAGGTGAACTTCCTGCCATAGTACATTTCCCGCTTCAAAATACCCCAAAAACCTTCCATGGGCCCATTGTCGATACAATGGGCGACTCTGGACATACTCTGCTTCATATGATGTTTCTTTAAACGTGTGCAGAACTGTTTGCCTGTATACTGGAAACCTCTGTCACTATGGAACAGAGGATGCGCGTCCGGCTCAAGGGCCACAGCCTCGTCAAAAGTGTTCATGACAAGCGGATTGTCATTGTGATCGCTGATCTTGTAAGCTACGATCCTGCGGTCATAAAGATCCAGGATGGCGCTCAGGTATACCTTATGAACATCTGTGCCGATGTAATACTTGAACTCAGTTACATCAGTCAGCCATTTCTTATTCGGAGCATCCGCGTGGAAATCCCGGTTAAGGTAATTCTTCGCGATGTGCGCCGGATCATCACTGCTTTTTGTGCAGCTCTTCGGTTTCCATTTGATTGCAGATTGGATATGTTTTTTCCGACAAATACGTAAGATACGTTTATCATTGACATCAATCCCTTGATGTTTTTCCAGTTCATCCCGGATCCGACGGTATCCCATATCAGGATGGCTTTCATGGATGGCATTGACCTTCTCTGAGATCTCCTGGTTGCGTTTCTCGCTGAGGCTTACAGGATTCCTGAGCCATCGGTAGTAAGCCCCTCGCGAAAGGTGAAGATGCTCACACAATCTTTGCACAGGATAATGCTTTTCTTCTGAAAGCTCTTTGATCGCCTGGTATTTATACAGATGTCGAGTCAGAGATAGCGATCTTTCATCTCTAACTCTCTGACTTTTTTTAACAGGTCGTTCTCCATCTGGAGATCACGGATCTTCCTTTCGAGTTCAGCGATCCTGTCTCTTTGCTCTTCTTCAGGCGTCCTGGCCGGCTGTGTGCCGGCACGTTTACCCCGCCGGTCCTCCAGGCCTGCAGATCCCATCTTTTCATAGCGCATTACCCAGTTGCGTACCTGTTGATAGGAACAGTTATATTTCAACGCCATTGCGCCATAATTCTTATCATTGGCAAGGCAGGCCCGTACGATCTCAAGACGCTCTTCTGGTGTTGTCTGTCTGGCTTTTCTCATGTAGCTACCTCCTCCGCTTCCACGGGAACGGATTTCTCCATGAGTATTATACTCTTTTAGCCAGTTGCTTAATTGATGTTTTGATCTGAGCCCATAGCGAGCAGCTATCTCCAGCTGAGAACCTTTACCCTCAAGGTAATCATTCACGGCCGCCAGCTTTGTAGTCAATGGATAACTCTTAGAATGCTTTTGGGGAAGGAGACCAGCAGGGCCTTCATTTTTATAGATGTTTACCCATTTCATGAACGAGTCTGTTCCACTTCCCGCCAAGCCTGCCTGTCTGGCCGCTTCTCTTAAGCCAATCTCTGACCTTAGATAGCTTTCAACCAGTTTGACTTTTATTAATGGATCGATCTTGATTCTATTGGACATAGAAATACCCCCAAGTAGGTTTTATTTTTCAATGTCCTACTTGGGGGTAGCATATCAAGGTGGATTCAGATAGCCTTTTTCTTTTTGTTTATCCGACGTTAACGGATGGAGGGCGGGTAATGGAGTTTCCACTCTTCATAAGCAGCAGAAGAATCGAAATCAGCCTGGCCGTTCTTTCTGGCTTCGTTCCATTTCAGCAGCATATCGAAGAGCTCGGTATAGTCCTTGCGGGAACGATCCAGGCGGAGGCAGAGTTCGCCATCAATCTCGTCCACATGGATCCCGTATGTTTCTTCCAGATCGAAGAACATGTACATGAGGCCTATGTAAGTGTTGTAGTCAGGATCGGCGATAGCCTTGGGCTTGACCTTAAGCACCTTTGCCATTTCCTGAATCACGTCCTCTTTGGGCGTCCGGCTGCCGGATTCATACTGGGCGACTCTGACATCAGCCGACCGCTCCGGGAACCCCAGCCCAATACCCAGATCCTTCTGCGTCATATCGCCTGTCACGATCACTTTGGATCCGAAGCCGATACGCGTGAGGAACATCTTCATCTGCGATGGCGTCGTGTTCTGTGCCTCATCAAGGATAATATATGCGTTGTCAAGCGTCCGGCCTCTCATATAGGCGAGCGGAGCCACTTCGATCAGCCCCTTCTCCATGTTCTTCTGAAAACTGTCCGCGCCCATGATCTGGTAAAGCGCATCATACAGCGGACGGAGGTAGGGATCGATTTTGCTCTGCAGATCACCCGGCAGGAATCCCAGCTTCTCGCCTGCCTCAATCGCGGGTCTTGTCATGATGATGCGGCTGACCTCATCATTTCTGAAAGCGGTAATGGCCATCGCCATCGCGAGGTATGTCTTGCCCGTACCGGCAGGACCGATACCGAAGGTAATCATATTATTCCGTATCGAGTCCACATAATTCTTCTGGCCTACCGTCTTCGGTTTCACCGGACGTCCGTTAATCGTGTGGCAGATCACATCACTGTCCAGTTCCAGCACATCAGCCTCTTTGGAATCCATGGCCATGGAAATCAGATAATTTACATTCTGTTCCGTAATATCATTGCCGCGTGCCGCCAGTCCGGACAGCTGTTCAAAAATTTTCTTCACGGCAGCCACGTTTTTTTCCGGGCCCACGATCTTCAGCGTTCCGTCGCGTGAGATCAGCGTTACATTCATCGCCCGCTCAATTTTCTTCACATTCTCATCATACGCGCCGAAAATCGCCTTTTCCTCATCGGCAGGAATATTCATCACATCTTCAATAACAGCCACTTCCAGAAGAATCCTTTCTCCATCAGCAGATAAATGCATCAATACCTGAATGAATCAATACCTGAATGAATCAATACCTGAATGAATCAATACCTGAATTATTCTACACTC
Source organism: uncultured Eubacteriales bacterium (assembly GCA_900319355.1). Classification (GTDB taxonomy): domain Bacteria; phylum Bacillota; class Clostridia; order Lachnospirales; family Lachnospiraceae; genus Bilifractor. Next base: position 4,438 of record ONOC01000051.1, read on the forward strand.
TTTCGCCCGTCTTCGCACCTGTTATTCTTCACAGAACACCTCTCTGAAAGTAACACGCAGCCAGGCCGCGGATGATATCATCCTCTGAGCGACTTCACTGAGCCGATGTATCTCCCGTCCAGTCGAACGAAGAAAGGCGATAAGCGCGAGGACCCGTTCAAGCCTGCGTCAGCAGGCGCGTTCCGCAGCGCCGCCTTTCGAGCGAGAATGGACGATGGAGATACACGGCGAAAGTGACCGGAGCGAAGAGGGTGATATATCCGCGGCCGGCGTCGTCTTGTGCTCTGCGTTCTTATTACTTGTGATACGGCTCGTGATTCATGATGCGGAAGCTCCTGTAGATCTGCTCCAGCAGTATCAGCCGCATCAGCTGGTGCGGAAATGTCATCCGGGAAAAGGACAGCTTCGCATCCGCCCTTTTCACCACCTCATCTGACAGGCCCAGTGATCCGCCGATGACAAAGACGAAGTGGCTCGTTCCCTGCACCATCTTCTGCTGCAGTTTACTGGAGAGTTCCACGGAATCCAGCATCTCTCCGTCGATGCACAGTGCCGTTACGAAAGCACTGTCCGGTATGCCCTTCAGAAGTCGTGCACCTTCCTTCTGCATGATCTGCCGCCCGGTTTCCCGAGACGCGCCTTCCGGTGTCTTTTCATCCTGAACCTCGTACCAGTCGAGCGTACAGTAGGCCGACAGCCGCTTCGCATATTCCGCAATACCTTCGCGAAGATATTTTTCTTTCACTTTTCCTGCGCAGGCAATCGTAATTTTCATCTTTTCAACCATAAAGGGGGCTGTTGCATGACTGCAAAGCCCCCTGAAATAACAGATTCCTGTCCGCCCTCAGATGCTGCCGTCAGCGTCAGCTGTTCTTCGAACGGATATATTCGTCAATACTCTTTGCGGCATCTTTACCGGCACCCATCGCAAGAATAACCGTTGCAGCACCGGTGACAGCGTCTCCGCCGGCGAAAACGCCTTCCTTCGTTGTCTTTCCGGTCTCCTCATTTGCCAGGATGCAGTTTTTCTTATTGACTTCAAGTCCATCAGTGGTAGAGGAAATCAGCGGATTCGGTGATGTGCCGAGTGCCATGATCACCGTATCGCAGTCCATGACATATTCCGATCCCGGAATCTCCACCGGACGTCTTCTTCCGGACGCATCCGGCTCGCCGAGTTCCATACGGATCAGTCTGACGCCCTTCACCCATCCGGTCTGTTCATCTTCCAGAATTTCCACAGGGTTGGTCAGAAGATCAAAGATGATGCCCTCTTCCTTTGCATGATGCACTTCCTCGCGTCTGGCCGGAAGCTCGGCTTCAGAACGACGGTACACGATATGCACCTCTGCGCCGAGACGAAGTGCTGTCCTTGCCGCATCCATGGCCACATTTCCGCCGCCGACAACGACAACCTTTTTGCCTCTGTGAATCGGGGTGTAGTAATCATCGCGGTATGCCTTCATCAGATTGTTTCTGGTCAGATACTCGTTGGCTGAGAATACACCGAGCGCGGTCTCGCCCGGAATATTCATGAAGCGGGGAAGTCCGGCGCCTGATCCGATGAATACAGCCTCGTAGCCTTCCTTTTCCATGAGTTCATCCACAGTGACAGACTTGCCGATGACGACATCGGTCTGGATTTTTACGCCCAGGCCCTGAACATTTTCAATTTCCTTCTGGACAACTCTGTCCTTCGGAAGACGGAATTCCGGAATGCCGTAGGCAAGCACACCGCCGGCTTTGTGCAGCGCTTCAAAAATCGTCACATCATAGCCCATTTTGGCCAGGTCTCCGGCGCAGGTCAGTCCGGAAGGTCCGGCACCGATCACCGCTACCTTATGGCCGTTCTTCTGTGCAGCCGGCTGAGGCTTCACGCCGTTTTCCTTTGCCCAGTCAGCGGCAAAGCGCTCCAGTTTGCCGATAGAGACAGCTTCTCCCTTGATGCCGCGGATACATTTTCCTTCGCACTGGGTCTCCTGCGGACATACACGGCCGCAGACAGCGGGCAGAGAACTCGACTCGCTGATCGTCTCATAGGCGCCGCGGAAGTCTCCGCCCTTGATCTTCTGAATGAAGGCGGGAATGTTGATCCGTACAGGGCATCCTGCCACACACTTCGGATTTTTGCAGTTGAGACAGCGGGTTGACTCAGCCTGAGCCTCTTCAGCATTGTAACCGAGGCAGACCTCGTCAAAATTTGTTGCACGTACCTTCGGATCCTGTTCCCGAACCGGCACTTTCTTCATCATATCCACTTCGATCGCCATTACCTGTCACCTCCGCAAACTCCGCATCCGCCGTGATGTGTATCACCTTCCTCAGCTTTGAGGATGGCTCTGCCTAGGCGAATTTCACCTGATCTCCGACGATCAGACGGCAGGCGCCGCACATACCGGTTCCGTCTACCATGATGGGGTTCATGCTGACAACGGTATGAATGCCGTATTCCTTCGTCATCTTGCAGACAAACTTCATCATGATCATGGGTCCGATGGCTACGCACCAGTCATAGTGCCTGCCCTCTTTTTCAATCAGATCCTGAAGGCACTGGGTAACCATGCCCTTTCTCTGATAGGAACCGTCATCCGTGGTGACATAAAGGTTGCTGACTTTCTTAAATTCATCTTCCATGATCAGAATATCATGTGTTTTGCAGCCGATGATGACATCCGCCGTGATGCCGTGCTCGTGAAGCCATTTCACCTGGCAGTAAACCGGTGCGGTTCCCACACCGCCGGCGATGAAGACCATGTGGCGCTTCTTCAGCTCCTCGATCGGTGTGCTGACAAGATCGGAAGGCTTTCCGAGCGGTCCGACAAAATCCATGAAGGAGTCCCCGGCCTTAAATTCCGCAAGGCGTTTTGTGGAATTTCCGATCGGCTGGAAAACAATCGTGATCGTGCCCGCTGCGCGGTCATAATCACAGATGGTGAGAGGAATTCTCTCGCCGTATTCATCTGCGCGGACGATGATAAACTGTCCGGGCTGGCAATGCTCTGCAGCTCTCGGCGCTTCTACAACCATTTTGTAGATCACCGAATTGAGCTTTTCTGCTGACAAAATCTTGTACATTTCACCCTCCTGATTGCTGTAATAATGAATCCTATGTCCAGCCGCTCCTTAAGCGGCGGAAACACTACTGTGAGGCCGTATTTTCCGTTGCGGAAGTATCTGATGACGGATCCGGTGTGGCCGTCGGCGTCGGAGCCTCTGTCGGGGTCGCCGTCGGCGTCGGGGTCGGTGTCTCTGTCGGGGTCGCCGTCGGTGTGACCACCGTGTTGGCCGAAATCGATGAAGGAACCGGGGTTGGTG
>ONOC01000051.1:7770-23833 GCA_900319355.1 uncultured Eubacteriales bacterium
CAGTATAAACGTAAGTTGCACTGGCCACCTTGCCCAGCTTGCCGGTTTTGCTCCGGAGAACAGCATAAAATACATGCTCTCCCTCTTTCATCTTTACAGGCTTTTTATACACGCTGCTCTTTTCCGAAGGCTTTTTATCAAATGCATAATAGCAGGTATAACCTTCCGGAACTTCGACAGTGATTTCACTGACATCGCGATCATCTTCGGAAGATGAAGCGACCGAATCGGTACCGCTGTCGCTGCCGTTATCTCCGTCGTCTCCGGTCATATGCTCATAGCGGCCTGATGCAGGCGAAATCTTCGGTGCTGCCGGCACCTTCAGTGTCACATTAAAATCCGCCGTTGTTATATCACTGGTAACGCCGGCGTCCGAAATACTGACTGCCTTTACCGTGGTGGTGCCTTCTCCGAGGGCGAACGGTTTTGTGTACAGTGTGGAAGAAGCCGTGGGATCCGATCCGTCCGTGGTGTAATAAACGGATCCGGTTCCCTCCGTGGTGATGGTTACCTCCGGAAACTCATCCTCGTAATTACCTCCGTCAGGGCTGATTACAGGTGTTTTAACCAGATAGCCGGCAAATTCGTTCAGAACATCCTTGTTGCTGCAGCCGGAAAGAAGCTTTACGATGCTGTCGGTATCTTTTCTCTTTTCATAGATGCCGATCAGATCTTCATAGGCCTTTGTATTGCTGTCATCTCCGGAAATAATGTCCTCGAGCACGGGTATCGCACTGTCTTCTTTTCCCATGCCGATAAAGATTTCCGCTTCCAGCAGCTGTGCGTCCTCACTGTCCGGTTCCAGTTTCAGCGCCTGCGTAATATAATCCATGGCGCTTTCATAATCACCCGATGCATAGGCTGCATCCGCATGTTCAAACTGATACTCAAAGGAGCCGGCATTTTTGTTTGCCTTCGCCAGTGAAATAAAGGCGATCACCGCGATGACACCGGCTGCGGCAAGAACGATAAAAAGAATGACATTGCGGCGGATCTGCTTCTTCCGCGCCTCAATCTCTGCCTCTCTTTCCTCTTCCTCGCGTTTCTTCTTTTCTTCTTCCTGTTTGCGGAATTCATCCTCCTGCATGTGGCTTTCAATCGTCACATAGTCGGGAACAAGCTGTACTTCCTGGCCGCATACCGGGCAGATCAGTTCATCATCGGGAAACTGTGCACCGCAGTTTGTACATGTCCTCATTATGAATCCTCCAGATAATTCTCAAACTCTTCCATGCTCATCAGAATTTTTCTGGGCTTCGTGCCTTCTTCTTCGCCGACGACGCCGGCGTCACAGAGCTGGTCCATGATTCTGGCCGCTCGGTTAAATCCGATACGGAACGCTCTCTGAAGCATCCCTATGGATGCCTTGTCTTTTTCGATGATCAGCTTTCCGGCATCGGCAAAATACTCATCCTGTCCTGATCCCTGTGCAGCGCCTGCCTGCATGCTGCTGTGATTCTCGATTTCCTGCTGAATAGCCCCGGCATCTTCCTTCGGACTGCTGTTCTCATCTCTGAGAAAATCAGTTACACGGCTGATCTCATCATCGGAAAGAAAAGCGCCCTGAATTCTGGCGGGTTTCTGATATCCCTGAGGATAAAACAGCATATCGCCGTTGCCGAGGAGCTTTTCCGCTCCGTTCATGTCGATGATGGTCCTGGAGTCCGTTCCGCTGGATACGGAAAGAGCGACCCTGGACGGCATATTCGCCTTGATCAGTCCGGTGATGACATCAACGGAAGGCCGCTGCGTTGCAATCACCAGATGAATGCCTGCGGCTCTGGCCAGCTGGGCCAGACGGCAGATGGATTCCTCGACTTCACTGGATGCCGCCATCATCAGGTCGGCCAGCTCATCCACAATGACAACAAGACGGTACATCTTCTGCGGCGCCCGGCCGTCTTCGGTTTTCGGCTCCGAGGCGATTTTTGCATTGTAGCTCTTCAGATCACGGACGCCGGCGTCAGCAAACTTTCTGTAACGCGTTGTCATTTCGGAAACGGCCCAGTTCAGCGCGCCGGCCGCCTTTTTCGGATCTGTCACAACCGGAATCAGAAGCTGCGGAATGCCGTTATATACCGACAGCTCCACGACCTTCGGGTCAATCATAATAAATTTTACATCGTCAGGCGTCGATTTGTAAATGAGACTCATGATTAAAGTGTTGATAAATACCGATTTTCCAGAACCGGTGGCGCCTGCGATCAGCAGATGCGGCATTTTCGCCAGATCCGCAACAACCGGCTGACCTGCAATATTCCTGCCGACGGCAAAGGCCAGATCCGATTTGTGTTTTCTGAACTCACCGGTTTCCAGCAGCTCTCTCAGATTGACCGTCGTTTTCTTCCGGTTCGGTACTTCGATGCCGATGGCGGATTTCCCGGGAATCGGTGCTTCAATACGCACATCCTGAGCGGCAAGGCTCAGTTTGATGTCGTCATGCAGGCCCAGGATCTTGCTGACCTACCGAGGGTCCGCAGCTGATGTGATTGATCTTCACTTCCACGCCAAAGGTCTGCAGCGTCTGCTGAAGTTTTGCGCCCATGGCTTTCAGATATTCCTTCGATTCCCCGGACTGATCGCCGGACGGAGGATCCAGAAGGTCAATCGGCGGTCTTCTGTAAGGCTTCGGCTTACTTTCGGGCACGACAATAGTTTCCTGCGGCGCCGGTTCCTTTTTTACAGAAGAAACAGCGGACGGTTTCTTTTCTTCAGCCGCGGCCTTTCTTTTGCCTGCACCCGGTGTTCTGTCCGCACTGCCGGCACTGTCTTTCGTCATGCCGAAGACTCTGCCGGCTGAAGCATCGGCGTTTTCCGCAGAACCACCGAAAATCTCATCAGAATAATCAGCCGTGTCCTCTGCATCATGAATATCATTGACATCATGAATATCATTGACCGGAGATTTATTTTCTGCAGCGTGGCTGCTCTTCTGACTGCTCTTTTTCCCGGGTCTGCTTCCGGCGGGCGCAGCTTCTCTGCCGACGTCAATGATATCATCGGGAATGTCGCTGGCGGAAAAAGCCGACGGCGCGGGCCCTGCCGTGATCGGAGAGATGCCGGCGCCTGCACCGGCCGTGGTCTTCCCGTCAGACGTAATCAGCTGCGGCTCTACTCTGCGTGCCGCCGCTGTCTGCTGTCTCGCGAGCTCCGTGCGTTTTCGCTGCTCTTCTCTGATTCTCTGCTCCCGGGATTTCCTGGCTATTGCCGCATCCTTTTTCCGGAGTCTGTCCCGTCTTCGTTCCTCTTTCGCCAGAATACGGTCATTTTCCGTATCATAGTGCTCCATACCCTTCCTGCGGATGTATTCAAGCAGTGACTTCCGTGTCAGAATCAGGGTAAAAATCACCAGTGCGATAATGACAATGACATAGACGCCGATTTCTCCGAACGCCACACCCAGCAGCTGAACGATGATGCCGCCGGTAAATCCGCCGCCTGAATGGCCTGCGGCGCTTTCCATATACAGATCGGCCGGCGAAACATCATGCTGAAATCCGTAAAGGATGAGCTGCAGAAGGGCGCAGACGGATAAATACAGTCCGATGAGCCCTGTCACGCGTGAGCCGTATCCCCTGACATTTCTGTTTACAAGGATGAAACTGTACAGATAAAAAAGAAGAAACGGGAACAGCCAGGCCGGGATCCCGAATAAACCAAACATCACGTTTCCGATGATCCTGCCGAAAGCGCCGCCCAGTCCAAGACAGGAAATAAAAATCAGTATGCTTAAAAGAAGGACGAGCAGGATTTTTACATCCATGGAAAGCTTCTCATCCTTCTTCCGTGTATTTGCTGCAGTTTTTCCGTTTCCGGCTTTTTTTCCGGAGGTGCCGGATTTTTTTCTCCCCTTGCTCTGTGCCAATGAACTTCCCCTTATTACATATAGGTAAAGACAGATAAAATACCGGCTGCCACGCAGTAAACGGCAAATCCCTTTCGTGAGGCGCTGCGCAGTCTTCTTCTCATGATTCGTATTGTTATCAGGCAGACAAATGCCGATACCAGAATGCCGATGATCACAGGAAGCACGCCGATCTCACGGATGGAGACAACGCCCGGTTCCCGCATTTCCATCAGAAATGCACCGATGACGGAAGGTACCGCAAGCATGTAGGCGCAGCCCACCGCCGTCTTACGTGAAAAGCCGAGAAGATCCTCAGATGTGAGGACCATGGCCAGCCTTGAGATGCCCGGAATAACAGACAGTCCCTGAAACGCGCCGACAATAATGGCCTGTCCGGTGCTGATGGAAGTCAGGTCTCTCTTCTTGCCCGGTGTGTACGCAGACACAAAAAGAAGCAGTGCCGTAACAAAGAATCCCATGGCCGTGATCAGCAGATTGGACGCTGTGGATTCAGCGGCGCCGCGGAACAGAAGCCCGATCAGTGCAGTGACGCAGGTACTGACGGTCAGAAAAAGTGCCGCATGGCGCACATTGCCCTGAATAACAGGGATATACCGCTGTTTTTCCTTCGAAACTGCGTTTCTGAAAAAAATCCTGACGTCTGTCAGGATATCTCTGATCATTCCGATAAGCGCACGTATGATTTTTTTCAGTTCGCGCCGGAAGGACCAGATGACCGCGGCAAGCGTGCCGAGATGAAGATACACCAGAAGCTTCATGCTCAGATCCGCATTCAGTCCCATCCAGCTGCCTGCCAGAACCACGTGCCCCGAACTGCTGACAGGAATCGCCGAGGTTATGCCCTGGATAATACCAAGAAGCAAAGCCTGAATAACTGTCATGATTCCAAACTCTCCCCTTATGGCCGCCTCAGAGGGCGTATTACGGACAGCGTCTCTCCCGTTTACGCATGTCCGCACCCTTCTGTTTCGTTATTCTTCGTCGTCCAGATCTCCCTCGAGATTGGTATACACATTCTGTACATCATCGCTCTCATCAAGCAGATCAAGAATCCGCTGCAGATTCTTCCGGTCAGACTCATCCGTCAGTGCAGTCCTTGTCTGCGGAATCATGACGACGTCAGCCGATACCATCGGAATCGATTCCTTCTCCAGGGCCTCGCGGACAGCTGAAAAATCATCCGGAGACGTCAGGATTTCGTAGCAGTCTTCATCATCGTCGCTGAAATCCTCCGCGCCGGCATCAAGAGCCGTCATCATCAGATCATCGGAGGAACCTTCATAATCCTCTTTGCTGACAAGGATCTGTCCCTTCTCCTCAAACATAAAGGAAACGCAGCCGGGTGTGCCTATATTGCCGCTTCCCTTGCTGAACGCACTCTTTACATCAGCAGAAGTACGGTTTCTGTTATCCGTCAGTGTCTGAACAATGATCGCCACGCCGCCGGGGCCGTATCCTTCATAGGTTACGTTCTCATAGTTGTCAGCTTCAGCTGCACCGGCTGCCTTCTCGATACCGCGCTTGATGGTATCGTTCGGCATGTTTGCCGCCTTTGCCTTGGCGATGACATCACGGAGCTTGCTGTTATTGTCGGGGTCAGGTCCTCCCTGCTTTACGGCAATGACGATCTCACGGCCGATGATGGTGAATACCTTTCCCTTGGCAGCATCATTTTTCTCTTTTTTGTGCTTGATGTTCGCGAATTTTGAATGTCCAGACATATTCTTTCTCCTTTATTGCTATGCCCTAAGGCTTAATTTACACGCTCATTTAATTTATCACCAACCGTCAGGAGCGTCAAGACGCGCATGAGACGGAACCGGCATTGCTCTGTCGTTGCTTCCGCTGTCAGTGTCGCCCTGCGCGTATCACTTCTCACGGAAGATAGGCCGGCAGAAAAGCAAAGAGATCCGAGGCTCTGACCGAGGATTCTGAAGATACGGCGGCCGCGTCCTCTCCGCACCTTCCATGAATCCATACGGCAAGTGCCTCCGGCGGGACGGGAAGATGCGCATCTCTGTACAGCCAGGTAAAGGCCGTCACCATGCCCGCCAGCACATCACCCGAGCCTGCGGTGGCAAGTGCGCTGCAGCCGGAAGTGTTCAGCCAGCATGTGCCGTCGGGACAGGCCGTCACAGTCCTCGCATCCTTCAGGATCACGGTGCGCTTCATCTCTTCTGCTGCATTTTCTGCCACGGAGACGAGGTGCGCTTTGATATCCCTGATATCAATGCCGCTGAGCCGGCTCATTTCCCCGACATGCGGTGTGGCAGAGGCAGGAAAATCAATCAGTCTGAGGAGCTCCGGCTTCATGGCGATCATATTCAGCGCATCCGCATCAAAGACCGCGGGCTTTGTGTGATTGAACTTCAGAAATTCCGTAAAAATCTTCATCGACAGCGGTCCGGTTCCCAGCCCCGGACCGACGAGAACCGCATCGGCCCAGTCAAGGGCGTGATGCAGAGAAGACGGTGTCCAGTCCTCACTTCCGTAGGTTGTGATCAGCGCCTCGGGCAGCGAAGCGGCGAGGAAATTCCGGTTAATCTCATGCGTGTAGACACGTACCATGCCGATGCCGCACATCAGTGCCGCCTTTGCGGAGAGATAAGCCGCGCCTGCTATTTCCTCTGATCCGGCGATGACGAGGATTTTGCCGAAAGTGCCTTTGTTGCCCCGCTCATCTCTCTTCGGAAGAAAGGTCAGATCTTCTTTCTCAGGAATAAAAAGCCGGCAGTTTCCAAGCCGTTCCCCGGTGAGCGGTATGCCGATCTTCCGGATACAGATCTCTCCCGCATACCCGGCGCCGGGCCAGAGATACAGGCCGGCCTTGGCAGCTGTAAAAGTTACCGTGACAGACGCCTTTACTGCCATGCCGAACACGGCACCGGTATCCGTCTGTACGCCGGAGGGCATGTCCACCGAGACGACAGGTGCCGGATGGGCGTTCATTCTGTCGATCATGGCAGCAAAAATGCCCTCCGTCTTCCGGCGTATGCCGGTTCCGAAGACGGCATCCACAATCAGGGTGACATTGTCCGGAATACCGGTGTTCTCATCCGCCTTTACGACGCTCACCGGCCAGCTCTCCAGCAAATGCATCTCCATCTTCATCTGATCGGTGAACTTCTCCTCGCGTCCGCAGAAGATCAGCTGCACCTGACCGCCGAGGTCGGAGATCATCCTCGCCACAGCCGCGCCGTCTCCGCCGTTATTTCCGGTGCCGCAGACCACCGTCGTGTGAGAAAAATCCAGACCTTTCTCACAGATCACCGATACCACGGCTTCAGCTGCTCTCTCCATCAGTACAGCGGACGGCATGCCGATCTCCTGCGCATGGCGGTCCGCTTCCCTGTGTTCATTTTCGGTCAATACCGGGATCATATCCTGTCCCTCCGTCTATTCTTTTCCCTGCCGATATAAAAAGTGGCCGCCGCTCTCACGACAGCCGCCTGCTCATGTCATGCTTCTTTGTCCTGTACTGCTCCGCCGTACTTTTCCTGCCGGGATTTCAGACTGTAGGAAAGACGCATCAGACTTTCCGAAAGATGAACATTCTGAACAGCCACATCATCCGGCACGATCAGATTCAGGTCCGTATGTGCAAAATTCCAGATGGCATGAATGCCATTCTTCACGAGGACCTCAGCCATCTCACGTGCATTTTCTTTCGGCAGTGTCAGCGCCGCAATCTCCACGTCGTGATGATGAAGGAAATCCGGCAGCTCATCAACGGACATGATTTCCACACCGCGGACCTTCCTGCCGATAATATCAGGATTAACATCAAAAATGCCAATCACATGAAAACTGTTTCTCTCGAAATTGGCGTAATTGGCCAGTGCCTGACCCAGGTGGCCGGCGCCAACGACAATCATGTTGTTCGTGTGATCCAGACCGAGAATCATCGCGATTTCCTGACGGAGATGGTGTACATTGTATCCGTATCCCTGCTGTCCGAATCCGCCGAAATTATTCAGATCCTGACGGATCTGGGAAGCAGTCACCTGCATCTGACGGCTGAGTTCCCCCGAGGAAATCCGCTCGACACCGGCTTCCTCGAGAACACCCAGATAACGATAATATCTGGGAAGTCTTTTGATTACCGCTTTTGAAATATCTTTCCCCATCTCATACCTCCATAAAAGCCTGCTCAATATTATATACTTAAAAGTATGAATTGTCAAAATCTTTACAAACTTGGCAAATATTTTCCGTTACCATGCCGATACTGCCGCCGCAGAAGGGTTCACTCTGTGATATAATAGGGCGCGGTCTCTGACGACAAAATACAAGAGAGGACGGGTGTTATGCTTCTTTCCTGTCAGGATATTACAAAAACTTTTGACGGCAGCACCGTGCTGGATCACGTTTCTTTCCATCTGGAAAAACATGACCGCGCGGCACTGATCGGTATCAACGGAGCGGGCAAGTCGACGCTTCTGAAAATCATTGTGGGTGAAATGGAACCGGATGAGGGTCAGACGATCCTTCCCGGAGACGTGACCACAGGTTATCTGGCGCAGTACCAGGACACAGAGGATACATGTACGATTTATGAGGAAGTCCGGAAATCGAAGGAATACCTCTTTGATATGGAAAAAGAACTGCGCGCCATGGAACAGCAGATGAAGAATGCATCTGCAAAGGATCGTGACGCACTGATGGACCGGTACACGGCTCTCACCCATCAGTTCGAGCTGGAGAACGGCTATGCCGCCGAAAGCGAAATTACCGGTGTGCTCAGGGGCCTTGGGTTTGAGGAGGAAGATTTTGACCGGCCGCTCTCCTCTCTTTCCGGAGGACAGAAGACGCGCGTCGTGCTGGGACGTCTGCTTCTGACAAAGCCCGATCTCCTCATACTTGACGAGCCGACAAACCATCTGGACATGACCTCCGTCGAGTGGCTGGAGAATTATCTCCGCAGTTATCAGGGCACCGTACTCGTGGTATCCCATGACCGGTATTTTCTGAACCGTTTCGTCAACCGCGTGATTGAACTGGAGAACGGCCATGCGGAGACTTTTCAGGGCAGCTATGACGATTACAGCAGTGCAAAGGCCATCATCCGGCGCGCCCGCCGGCAGGCCTATGCAAAGCAGCAGGAAGAGATCCGGCATCAGGAGGCCGTGATCAGAAAACTGAAGCAGTTCAACCGGGAAAAATCCATCCGCCGCGCGGAAAGCCGTGAAAAAATGCTCAGCAAAATCGATCGTCTGGAAAAACCGGCAGAGGACCCGGATACCCTGCGCATCCGTCTTGTCCCCTCCATCGAATCCGGAAACCAGGTGCTCACCTGCGAGCATATCTCCAAATCATTTCCCGGCCAGACGCTGTTCAGGGATCAGAGCTTTGAGATCAGAAAGGGCGAACGCGTTGCGATCATCGGAAATAACGGTACCGGCAAGTCGACCATGCTGAAAATCATCACGGGACTCCTTTCCCCAGACAGCGGCGAGGTCACCTTCGGTGCGCACGTACACGTCGGCTATTATGATCAGGAACAGCAGCTTCTTCACGATGACCGGACGATTTTTGAAGAAATATCCGATGCGTTTCCGGGACTGGACAACACAAGGATCAGAACGGTGCTCGCGGCCTTTCTGTTTACAGGCGACGATGTCTTCAAGCTGATCGGCTCTCTCTCCGGCGGCGAGAGGGGACGTGTATCCCTTGCAAAGCTGATGCTGTCTCAGGCAAACTTTCTCATCCTCGATGAGCCGACAAACCACCTGGATATCAGTTCACGGGGGATTCTCGAAGATGCGCTGTGCGATTACACGGGTACCGTGCTGTATGTCAGCCATGACCGCTACTTCATCAACCGGACGGCCACGAGAATTCTGGATCTGTGCAACGGAGAATTTGTCCAGTACCTGGGAAATTACGATTACTATCTGGAAAAGCGGGATGAGAAGAAACAGGCCGAAGCGGCGGCCGGCTCCGGAAACGGCAGTTTTTCCGGTGAAGCCGTCCTCCCGGACGGATCTGAAAAAGTATCTGAGAGCGGGTCAGGACAGTCCGATGCTCCTTCCGGAAAAAATGACTGGCAGGCCCAGAAGGAAGAGGCTGCGCGAAGACGCAGGCTCGAAAATGAAATCAGAAAAACCGAGGACCGGATCACGCTTCTGGAAAGCCGGAATGAGGAGATCAACAGTGAATTTCTGAAGCCGGAGATTTCCACCGATCCCGAAAAGCTCCGCACCCTGACGGAAGAACAGACGGCAAATAACAGGGAACTTGAACAGCTTTATGAACAATGGGAAAAGCTCTCCGGTGAATAGCACCGGAGAGCTTTTTTTTTACTGAGCCGACAGCTCACATTTCATAGAATGATTTTTCCAGGCTGGTTCTGATCGCTTTGATGAATCCCTCAGAAGACAGCTTCACCGGATTTTTCAGGGTCGTGATCTGAACGAGATCTCCCGTCATATGACCCGACTCGATCGTATCGACAACCGCCTTTTCCAGACGGTCGGCGAAATCGCAGAGATCGGAAAGGCCGTCAAGTTCTCCTCTCTTCCTCAGTGCTCCTGTCCAGGCAAAAATCGTCGCAACGGAGTTGGTTGATGTCTCTTCTCCGCGCAGATATTTGTAATAATGGCGCTGAACCGTTCCGTGTGCCGCCTCATACTCGTAATAACCGTGAGGGGAAACAAGAACGGACGTCATCATGGCCAGGGAACCCGATGCGGATGACAGCAGATCGCTCATCACGTCGCCGTCGTAATTCTTGCAGGCCCAGATGAATCCTCCCTCGGATTTCATGATGCGGGCTGCCACATCGTCAATCAGCGTATAGAAATACGTGATCTTCGCCGCCTCAAATTTCTCCTTATATTCCCTGTCATACATCTCCTGGAAGATATCCTTGAACCGGTGATCGTATGTCTTGGAAATCGTGTCTTTTGTGGCAAACCACAGATCCTTTTTCTGCGAGAGCGCATATTCAAAGCAGCTCTTTGCGAAATTCCTGATAGAATCGTCGAGGTTATGCATGCCCTGGACCACGCCCGCACCGTCAAAATCATGTACGGTCACGCGCTGCTGCTCTCCGCCGTCTGCCGGTGTGTACACAAGCTCAACCCTGCCGGGACCCGGGATTCTCATTTCCACATTTCTGTATACGTCGCCGTAGGCGTGACGTGCGATCGTGATCGGCTTCTTCCAGCATTTTACGACGGGCTCGATGCCTTTGACAATGATCGGCGTACGGAAAACGGTGCCGTCCAGAATGGCACGGATGGTGCCGTTGGGACTTTTCCACATCTGTTTGAGATCGTACTCTTTCACTCTTGCGGCATTCGGTGTGATGGTCGCGCACTTGACAGCCACACCGTATTTCTTTGTTGCCTCGGCAGCATCAATGGTGACCTGATCATTCGTTTCATCGCGATGTTTCAGTCCGAGGTCATAATATTCTGTCTTCAGGTCGATGAACGGAAGAATCAGTTCTTCCTTGATCATTTTCCAGAGGATTCTTGTCATTTCATCGCCGTCCATCTCGACGAGCGGCGTTTTCATCTGAATCTTTTTCAATTATCCGTACTCCTTTACCTTTCCTTAGATTTTTTCGATCATGCCGGTGATCATACTGCTGACCTCCGCGGGGTTGGCGCGTCCCTTCATCTGTTTCATGACCTGGCCCACAAGGAAGCCGGCCACTTTGGTCTTGCCATCCCTGTACTGCTGAACGACGGAGGGGTTCGCCTCAAGAACAGCCTTCACTGTCTCCTGAAGTGCACCGCTGTCCTGTACGATCTTCATGCCGCGTTCCTCGGCGATTTTTTCCGGATCCGCATCTTTCTCAAAGATTTCCTCAAAAATCTTCTTCGCAGAACCATTGCTGAGCTCGCCCGCGTCAACCATGTGGATCAGCTTTGCCAGGTTTTCACCGGAAAAATCGACGTCGGACGGATCGGTCTTCGTGTTGCGGCACAGATGCATCGTCTCGACCATCAGCCAGTTGGATGCCTTCTTCGGATCGGCACCTGCCTTTACCGTCTCCTCAAAGATATCAGCCAGCCGCTTCGTTCCGGTGAGCAGATCGGCGTCATATGCCGGAAGTCCGTAATCACGCATGTAGCGGGCCTTCCGCTCCGGCTGCATCTCCGGCAGATTTTTCCTTGTCTCCTCGATCCACTCGTCACTGATTTCAACAGGCGGAAGATCAGGATCCGGGAAATAACGGTAATCCTGTGCATTCTCCTTCGAACGCATCGCATAGGAAGACTGCGCATCTTCATTCCAGTGGCGCGTCTCCTGGGTCACGGTCTGACCGGATGAAAGAAGATCGATCTGCCTCTCACGCTCATTCTTAATCATATGGGAAATGGCCGCAAAGGAGGAGAGATTCTTCGTCTCCGTCCTTGTGCCGAGCTTTTCTGAGCCTGCCTCACGCACGGAAAGGTTCACATCGGCGCGCATCGAGCCCTCCTGCAGCTTGCAGTCGGAGGCACCCGTGTACTGCGCGATCATACGAAGCGCTTCCAGATACGCGATGACTTCCTCGTCATCCCGCATGTCGGGTTCGGACACAATCTCGATCAGCGGCACTCCGCTCCGGTTGAAATCCACATAGGAAATGCCCTGAAACTCATCATGAACAAGCTTTCCGGCATCCTCTTCCATGTGAATCTCATGGATTCTGATTTTCTTTCTGGTGCCGTCCTTTTTCGTGATCTCCACCCATCCGTTGCGGCAGATCGGCTCATAGAGCTGCGAGATCTGGTAGTTCTGCGGATTATCGGGATAGAAATAATTTTTCCGGTCAAACTTGCAGTGCTGGTTGATCTCGCAGTGTGCCGCAAGACCAACCTCCATCGCGTACTGAACCACCTGTCTGTTCAGCACCGGAAGAGACCCCGGCATGCCGGAACAGACCGGACAGGAATGGCTGTTCGGCGCACCGCCGAAAGCGGTTGAACAGCCGCAGAAGATTTTTGTCTTTGTCGCAAGTTCCACATGGACCTCGAGGCCGATCACAGTTTCATAGTTCTTTTCCACGGGACTCACCTTCCTTCTCCGTCTTCCGAAAGAAGACGCTCAGTCGTATACGCCGCGCGGAGAACCGTCTTCTCCGAGAAGCAGTCACCTATGATCTGCATGCCGATGGGCAGTCCCATGCCGTCTTTTCCGACAGGAACCGTCATGCCCGGCAGACCGCAGAGATTGACGGAGACCGTATAAATATCGGAGAGATACATCTTCATCGGATCGGCAAGGGATTTCCCCAGTTCCGGTGCTGTTGTCGGTGCCGCCGGGGCAAGAATGATGTCAAAATCCGCAAATGCCCTGGAGAAGGACTGACGGATCAGATTTTTTACGCGCAGTGCCTTCAGATAGTAGGCATCATAATAGCCCGAGCTCAGCACAAAGGAGCCGAGCATGATTCTCCGCTGTACCTCGGGGCCGAATCCTTCGGTCCGGCTCTTCTTGTACATGTCATTCAGATCATCATATGCCGCAGCGCGCAGGCCGTATTTGACGCCGTCAAAACGTTCCAGATTGGAGCTTGCCTCCGCGCACGCAATGATGTAGTAGGCCGGGATGGCATAATCAATGAGATCCAGATGGAACTCCTTCACGGATGCACCGGCCTTTGCCAGCTTTTCTGCGGCGCTCCGGATCGCATCTCCGATCTCCGGTTCCAGGCCTTCCCCGAAATATTCGGACGGAATGCCGATCCTCAGTCCGCTGACATCCGTCTTCAGTGCGGACATAAAATCGTAATCCTTCAGCGCAGCCGAAGTGGAATCCTTACTGTCGGATCCGGCGATCACCTGAAGAAGAGCTGCCGCATCCGTCACATTGCGTGCGATGGGTCCGATCTGGTCCAGGGAAGAACCGTAGGCCACAAGTCCGTAACGGGAGACCACGCCGTAGGTGGGCTTCATGCCTGTCACGCCGCAGTAGGAACTGGGCTGCCGGATGGAGCCGCCGGTATCCGAACCGAGAGCCAGACTCACCTCGCCGCTTCCGACAGCCGCACAGGAGCCGCCGGAAGAACCGCCGGGCACATGAGCCGGGTTGACCGGATTTCTGGTGGGGCCGAAGTAAGAGGTCTCGGTGGTGCTGCCCATGGCGAATTCATCCATATTGGTTTTGCCGACGGTCACAAGACCGTTTTTCTTCAGTCTTATTATGACCTCAGCATCGTAGGTCGGGACAAAATTGTCCAGAATATGAGACGCACAGGTCGTCAGCAGGCCTTTTGTGCAGATGTTGTCCTTGATGGCGATCGGAACCCCGGCCAGAGGTCCGGTGAGCTCTCCGCTCTCAATCTTCTTCTGTACCTCGGCTGCAGATTTCATCGCCCCCTCGGCATCTACCGTGATAAAGGCGTGCAGTTCTTTATCTTTCTTCTCTATGGCGTCCAGAGTCTGCCGTACGGCTTCGACCGCTGTGGTGCGGCCGTCCTTAATCGCTGCGCCGAGCTCTGTCGCTGTCATTGTGCTGATATCCATTCCATCCTCCGTCTGATTCAGAAGCTGCCGCGTCAGGCCGACGAAGCCGGCCGCCTGCAGGATTGCGGGAGTGCCGGGCACGGAGCCATCCGCAGCCTGTACCGTATGTGACACTCCTGATGGTATGTGTGTTTACTCGATCGTGATCGGTACAACGTACTGATCATCTTCTGCCTCCGGCGCATTCGCCAGCATAGCCTCTCTGCCGTCTCCGTTCGTGACCACATCCTCCCGGAAAACGTTCTTCAGAGGAAAAATGTGAGACATCGGTTCCACCTTCGAAGTATCCAGGTCGTTGAGCTTATCCACATAATCCAGCATCTGCTGCATATCTTCCTTCGCCTTCTGTCTTCCCTTTTCATCGAGCTTCAGCTTGGCGAGAATGCTGACGTATTCTATTGTTTCATCTGTAATCTGTTCCGCCATATCCCGATCCTTTCCTCCATGTCTTCCCTGCGGGAAGTCCGGATTCACTTACTGTCTTACATATGTACGATGCGGTTCACCGCTTCTACGGTATTTTCGTAGCTTCCGAATGCGGTGAGACGGAAGAAATGCTCTCCGTGAGGGCCGAATCCCGAGCCCGGTGTGCCTACGACATTGACTTCGGAAAGCAGACGGTCAAAATACTCCCAGCTGGTGAGTCCGTCCGGCGTCTTCAGCCAGATATAAGGCGCATTGACACCGCCGTAAACGGTGTAGCCCGCATTCTTCAGACCGTCATAGATCGTTCTGGCATTTTTCTGGTAATAGCCGACCTGCTTTCTGATCTGCTCCTGGCCTTCCTTCGTATAGACAGCCGCACCAGCCTTCTGTACGATATACGGCGCACCGTTGAACTTCGTGCCGTGGCGGCGTGCCCAGAGGTCATACATTCTGACGCCGTCGGCATCGACCAGATCCTTCGGTACGACAGTAAAGCCGAGACGGACGCCGGTGAAGCCGGCATTCTTTGAGAAGCTTCTGATCTCAATCGCGCAGGTTCTGGCGCCTTCGCATTCATAAATGGAATGAGGCAGTGCCGGATCCGTGATATACGCTTCATAAGCCGCGTCATAGAGAATCACGGCGCCGACTTTGTTGGCATAGTCAACCCATCCCTGCAGACGGTCTTTTGTAATAGCCGCTCCGGTCGGGTTGTTCGGGAAACAGAGATAGATGATATCCGGTGTTTCCTTCGGGAAATCAGGTGCGAAATTGTTCTCCTCTGTGCAGGGCATATAGATAATGTTCTTATACTGCTGCGTCGCGGGGTCAAACTCACCTGAACGGCCGGCCATGACATTGGAATCGGTATAGACAGGGTATACCGGATCGCATACGGCGACGCGGGCATCCTCTGAAAAAATCTCCTGGATATTGCCGGAATCGCTCTTGGCACCATCTGATACGAAGATCTCATCGGCGGCAACATCGCATCCTCTGCCCTTATATTCACCGGCAATTGCGTTTCTCAGGAAATCATATCCGAGATCCGGTGAATAGCCATGGAACGTTTCCTTGTGTGCCATCTCATCAACGGCACCATGAAGCGCATCGATCACGGCCGGAACCAGCGGCTGCGTGACATCACCGATGCCGAGCCGGATGATTCTGGCATCCGGATGCTCTTCCGTAAATGTCTGTACCTTCTTTGCAATGGTTGAAAACAGATAGCTGCCCTGAAGATTCAGAAAATTTTTATTTGCCTTAAACATGACTTTGCTCCCTGATTATAAATTTTTCTGCTGAT
>ONOC01000109.1 GCA_900319355.1 uncultured Eubacteriales bacterium
TTAATTATACCAAACGGTAGGGTTTCTGCCTTTTTAATTGCTGCTTTTTATTGAATTTTCAAGGTTCAGCGCAGTTTTTCAACTGCGAAGTTTGAGTTAATATCTTCACCTTTTCTCAGGCAGCCGGTGCAGCGCCTCTGAAGAAGCATGGATGAAGGGAGGATCTGTCTATGCATGTTCTTTCGTCGATTTTTAACTGGTTTATCCGTTTCTGCGGAAATGTCTTCGTCTGGTGCGGGATTGCCGCAGCTGTTTTTGTGATCATCGAGATCATCCTCTACAGGACGGCCGCCAGGCGGCAGCAGAAAGGTCTCCCCTCCGGTACGCCTGGTGGAGATAACAGGTTATCCGGGGCAGAGGCATCATTCCGGAAAGAGGCCTCATCCCGGACAGGTGCCTCATCCCGGACAGGTGCGTCATCCCGTGAGGACGGATCTTCTCGGAAGAAGAGGATCGCGCTTGTCACCGGCGCATCCAGCGGTCTCGGCCGACAGATGATTATGGAGATGGATGCCACTGAAAAGAATATTGATGAATTCTGGCTGATCGCGAGGAGACGGGAACGCATGGAGGCGCTTTCAGAGAACCTCTCCCGCCCTTCCGTCATTATACCGCTGGATCTGATGAAGCCTGAGAGCATCGATGAGCTGAAACAGAAACTGACGGAGGCAGACGTCGAGATCGGTGTGCTCGTGAACAGCGCCGGCCTTGGAAAAATCGGCAATTACGCCGCCCTTACCACTGAGGAAAATAACCTGATGATTGACCTCAACGACCGCGCTGCCGTCGATGTAACGATAATCGCGATCCCGTTCATGAAGGCCGGAGACCGTATTATTGAGATATGCTCGACGGCTGCTTTTCAGCCGCTGCAGCATTTCAGCGTCTATGCCGCCAGCAAATCATTCCTGTACAATTACAGCAGGGCACTCCGGCTGGAGCTCCTGCCGAAGCGGATTCCCGTGACTGCGGTCTGCCCTTACTGGATGAAGGATACGGAGTTTATTCCGACGGCTTCGAAGACGTCTTCAAGTTATTCCTCTGCCTCCCCGATCCGGAATTTTGCACTTGCCGTTGATTCGAAGACGGTGGCCAGGCGTGTCATGCGGGACAGCCGAGCCGGCTTTGCCGTCAGCACACCCGGGCTTCTGTGTACGCTGCACCGCTTCTTCGGCAAACTGGTTCCGAGAGAGACGCTGCTCTATATCTGGGAGGTATTCAGAAAGCTGTAACCACAGTCTCCGCTCATGGCCAAAACAGCGCTGAAGGACTATAATGATATGGTTTGAATGGTTTAATCCTTATAAAGGTATTCGTGTAAAGTAATTTCCTTTTCAGTTTCAGTGGAGAAAAGATCAGTGAAAATCACGACAGATCCGAAACAGTCCTATACCAGGAAAGTTGTCAGAAGCAACGCCGCCGCCATTTTGATCGCGATGGTGCTGTTTTTCGTGTTCACCGTTATCACGTGCAGACTGAGCAGCATGAACACGGATTACCGGCATGTGAATCTCGCCGGCGATTCGGAGCACGTCACTTACAGTGTCCGTAAGAATGACGGCACCGTGGAGCACTACACGATGCCGTATTTTCATCCGATCAGCGAGGGCGAACAGCTGACCGTGATCATTAAGCAGCTGCCGCACACGGAAACCTTTGACAACGCCGCGCTGCTTTTTACCCTTTATTACAGCGACGTGCAGGTGTACTGCGGAGACGCCCTGATTTTCTCACAGGAAAAGTCTCCCTTCGGGTTCATCGGGCACGTCAATTACATCATCCCGCTTCCATCGGACTACCGGACTGAAGAGATGCGGATCTGTGCGACTGTCAGGGACAACAGCGCCGTGACGGATATCAACAGTCTGCAGCTGGTACCCGATGTGGAGGGCGTCTACACGTTCCAGTCGGGAAATACGGTTACTTTTCTGATCATGTTCTCTATTCTTGTGATGTCGGGATTTGTCTTCTGCCTGTCCCTCGTGATCTCATTTCAGAAAAGAAAAATCAACGGCCTGTTCTTCATATCCCTGTATGCCATGGCCATGATCATCTGGTACATGGGTTATTCGAACCTGCTGCCTTTTGCAGACACGACAGATGAAGTCCTGGCTTACGTGGAATTTGTCGCGCTTTTTGCGGCGCCCGCACCCCTCGCGGCCTATATGAGCCGCCTGCTGTCAGCAAATCCCTGGCACCGGATCTGTCAGATACTGGCCGTGTTCTTCTTTGCTGACTTCGCAGTCATGACAGTCCTTACCTTCTCCGGATGCGGCATCAACTATCTGGATTTCATCGAAATCCACCGTCCGCTGTTCCTGTTCAGCATTCTTTTCTATCCGATCCCTCCTGAGGAGGCGGTCAGTCTTGCGGATGATACCATGTATCAGATGAAGGCGGAAAATCATCTGTCCAGGAATCAGGGCAGCTTCAGCGCTGTAAGAAACCCTGATTATCATGGGCCTCGAAGAGACGATGCGTCGTGATGTCGATTTGGTTCTGCCGTTTTTTCACACAAAGAAAACCGGATCAGCCATATGACCGACCCGGTTCATTGTTATATCAGAATATATATCGAAAGTACATGAACGTTTCCGAAAGCCCCGGCGTTTCCTCAGGCTCCGGACTGAAAGGCAGCAGGCTTCTGTATCAGAAGAGGCCCGAGATTTTGCCTGTGCTGTCGACATCGATGTTCTCCGCCGCCGGCACCTTCGGCAGCCCCGGCATGGTCATGATGTCACCGGCCAGGGCAACGATGAATCCCGCACCCGCGCTGACTTTCATGCTGCGGATCGTGATGCGGAATCCCTTCGGCGCGCCGAGAAGCTTCGGATCATCCGAGAAGCTGTACTGCGTCTTCGCGATGCAGACAGGCAGCTTATCGTATCCGTTCTCCGTCAGCTGTTTCATATCCTTCTTCGCCTTTGCGGAAAAATCCACGCCGTCGGCATGATAGATCCTGACCGCGATGTCGTTGATTTTTTTCTCGATGCTGTCTTTTACGTCGTAGGAGAAAGAGAAATCGTCGTTCGGCTCCTCGCAGAGGCGCACAACCTCCCTCGCCAGATCGATGCCGCCCTCTCCGCCTTTTGCCCAGACTTCGGAAAGCGCCACGTTGACGCCGAGCTCGCGGCATTTCCGCTCCACGAGGTCCAGCTCCGCCTTTGTGTCGGTCGGAAAAGCATTGATCGCGACAACCACGGGCAGATGATATACGTTTTTGATGTTGGAGAGGTGCTGCAGCAGATTCGGCAGTCCCTTCTCCACAGCCCCGGTATTTTCTTCATTCAGATCCGCTTTCGCGACGCCGCCGTGATACTTCAGCGCGCGGACCGTAGCCACCATGACAACCGCATTCGGTTTCAGGCCGTTCATCCGGCACT
>ONOC01000070.1 GCA_900319355.1 uncultured Eubacteriales bacterium
GCCGCCGGCAGTGCACCGAAACTGGTCTGCGGGGATCTGACACTGGATCAGAACAGCTGTGTGCTTCTTCAGGGAAACAGGCGGATCGAACTTTCAGCCGCTGAATACAAAATCATGACAATGTTTATGGAAAATCCCGGCCGTGTCTTCACGAAAAATCAGATCGGGGAAGCCGGCTGGGGATATACGGAAGGCGTTTCAGACAACAGTGTGATGGTATGCATCAGCAAACTTCGCGAGAAACTGTCTCCGGAAAATCCCAACGCCTATATCAGAACCATACGCGGACTCGGCTACCGGCTGGAAGCGAAACAGTCATGAGCGGACACAGGAGACTTTTCCATGGATGGATGCCGTCCGGAGGCGGAACCGTCATGAGCGGGCGCAGGAAACTTTTCCATGGATGGATGCCGTCCGGAGGCGAAACCGTCATGAGCGGACACAGGAGACTTTTCCATGGATGGATGCCGTCCGGAGGCGGAGCAGAATGAGGAAGGATGAGATGACACATGGATAAACAGGAGGAAAGCCGGCTGTACAGCTTTCTGGTAATCAGATTCCTGATTGTGATGTGCTGTGTTGTCGCTGCTGAACTTGTCATCTCGCAGCTTTCCGGCAGAATGATGATTCCGATGCTGAAAGAGGAGTTTCAGCGTAACAGCGGGACCGGCAGTACGGCAGGAGGGATCTGGGGACTTCCTCGTTTCCTGTGGGCCGTTGCTTCGGGCAGGGGAGATGAATTTGTCAGAAAGACGATCTCCCGGTCGACAGCCGCAGGACTTGTGGCAGTGGTTCTGCTACTTCATCTGGCACCGATCGTCGCCGGCATTCTGATCTATGTCCGCATGGTCGGCAGGAAAATTCAGGAAATGACGCGGAAACGGGAAGAGGAACATGCGGCCGCAGAGCGTCAGAAAAATCTTCTGATCACGGATATGGCACACGATTTAAGAACGCCGATGACAACGGTCGCCGGCTACGCAAAGGCGCTGTCTGACGGCATGGTGCCGCAGGAGAAACAGCGGGAATATCTGCAGGCGATCGTGTCAAAAACCTCGCGCATGAACGAGATGATCACGGAGCTTTTTGAATATTCGAAGCTGGGCAGTGAAGGCTTCCGTCTGAATAAGGAAAAGTTTGATCTGCATGAGCTGCTGCTGCGCGTGGCGGCGGAGATCTATACGGATATGGAAGATGCGGGCATGATTTTTGAAGTGGAAATGCCCGATGAGCCGGTCATCGTGTACGCGGACAGAGGACAGGTGACGCGCGCTTTTTCAAATCTTCTGGTGAACGCGATGCGTCACAATCCGCGGGGGACAGAAATCATCCTGACGGCACAGCGCAAGGCGGGCGAAGAAACAGTCGCCGTGATGGACAGCGGCGCCATGCTGCCGGAGGATGTGCCGGTCTTTGAACCTTTTGTCAAAAGCGATCCGGCCCGGAAGGGTCCGGGCAGCGGACTCGGGCTGTCCATCGTCAGGATGATCGTGGAGATGCACGGATGGCACGTGGCGCTACAGCAACCGTACAGAGACGGAATGAAGGCGTTCGTTGTCAGCATCCCGATGTAAAAGAAAAGTGAAAGCCATAAAGTGAAAAAGCCATAAAAGCCATAAAGTAATAAAATCATCAGAAATCTGAGCGGGAGTATCTGGGACTGAATGGAGAATCGGATGGAAAGAAAGAAGAAGAAAAGAAGCATCGGGCTGATCATTCTTGTGATTGTTCTGGTTGTCGTGGTCGGTCTGGTGGCCATGGGCATTTCCGGCGCAAAGCAGGCGATGAAGCAGGTGCAGGCGCTGAACGTGAAGAGTGTGAAGGCTGAGACAGGAACGATTGAGCAGACGGTGTCCGGCAGCGGCAAAATCACCGCCGCCGATTCTGACGATGTGACGGCGCCTGTCGGCATCGAAGCCGAGAAGGTGTATGTCGAGGCGGGAGATGAAGTAAAAGCGGGGCAGAAGCTTGTCACGTTCAATACGGAATCAGTTACGGATGCCCTCGTCAGCATCGAGAAGAGCATGAAATCTATCGATGATGAACTGAAGGCGGACGAAAAACGCAAGAGCAGCGATGCAGACAAACTGACAGATCTGGAGAAAGAGCAGCTGAACAATGAGAAAAATGATCTCACAGAGGCACGGGATCAGCTGAATCAGCTGAAGGCGGACCCTACCGTTACTTCTCCTGTTGATGGCATCATCGGTGAGGCTGATATTCAGGAAGGCGGAGAGACGTCAAGGACGTCGGGATCTGCCTCAGTGTCGGGAACGTCATCAGATGCCTCTGCGGCGATTGAGAACCTGTACGGATCGACGGGCATTGCTTCATCGGCGATTGTCTCCGTTTCACCGGCGGGAAGCGTTTCACCGGCGGGAAGCGTTTCACCGGCAGGAAATGTTTCACCGGCCGATGTCCGGGAAGCAC
The DNA here is from genome assembly GCA_900319355.1 of uncultured Eubacteriales bacterium. Classification (GTDB taxonomy): domain Bacteria; phylum Bacillota; class Clostridia; order Lachnospirales; family Lachnospiraceae; genus Bilifractor. Next base: position 2,431 of record ONOC01000070.1, read on the forward strand.
CGGCAGGCGTTCTGACCGCGGATTCCAGCACAGTGATCGGTGCGGAGGAGCTGAGCATTCTCTCACAGAGGATGAAGGCGCCTGCGGCCGGAGGAACACCGGAAACATCAGGAGAGATGTTTGCGGATATCAGCGGCACGCCGTTTGCGGATGCCTGCCATTATACAGGAACCATCAGCTGGTTTGATCTCGGCACGATGTCTCCTGTCAGCGGAACCTTTGAAGCAGATAAATTCAACACGGCCGTTCTGATTCTCCATGCGTCTGACGGGTATGTATTCCCGGAGGATCAGTCGCAGTATCCGGCCTTTGCAGGTGCTGTCTGCCAGTATCAGAGAAGCACCGACGGAAAAGAACTGGATGTTTTTGCCGTATATGTACCGGCAGAAACCGTGACGCCGGCACCCGTCAGTCCGACACCGTCACCCACCGGTGAACCTGACGCTTCGAACGGCAGGGCGGATGCAGGACAGGATGGAAATAAGAACGCCGGTACGGATGCAGGACAGAATGGCATGCAGAACGGCGGAACAGATGCCCGGCAGAACGGGATGCAGAATGGTACGTCCGGTGCAGATAAGAACAGCACCGCAGATTTTTCAGGACTGACTGATGAGCAGAAGGCAGCGCTGATCGCGCAGGCGCAGGGCACGGGATCCGGTACGGCGGATGGCAGCGGCAGCGGATATTCCGCGCTGGACGGAACGGGCAGCGGCGCTCTGTCAGGTTCCGGTCTGTCCTCCGGCATTCTTTCGGCGGACGGCGCTTCCGGGCTCTCGGGCACGGGAAGCAGCGGATCGGTATCCGTCACGTATACGCCATACCTCTGCAGGATTTTTACCGTGCAGAAAACGGATAAGGTAAAGGTTGAAATCAACATCGACGAGCAGGACATTCTGCAGCTTTCCGAGGGGCAGAAGGCGGACGTGACACTTGACGCGGTAACAGGACAGACTTTCGAGGGCAGGGTGAAGTCGATCGCCGCAACGGCGTCGGACGGCAGCGGCAGCGCCAAATATAAGGTGACGGTCGAGCTGGACGGCAGCGGCCAGATGAGATTCGGCATGACGGCGCAGGCAACGATCAGCGTCGGCGAGGCAAAGGATGTCGTAACGATCCCGATGGAGGCACTGCAGCAGGAAGAAAACACCAATTTCGTTTATACAACGGAAAGCAGTGACGGAACCCTGGGCGGAAAGGTTACCGTGAAGACAGGACTTTCCGACGGCGAGAAGACGGAGATCACAGAAGGGCTCAAAGCGGGCGACACCGTGTATTACACATCCTCGGAGGACACCTCAGCCCTGTTCGGACCGGGTGTATACGCAGAGAGCGGAGAATAAGAGGCCAATGATCATTTTTGACAATGTTTCAAAAATCTACCGCATGGGCGATGAGACGCTTTATGCGCTGGATCACGTGAGCCTGCACATCAGAAAAGGCGAATTTGTCAGCATCATCGGGCCTTCGGGCAGCGGTAAATCGACGCTGATGAATATCATGGGATGCCTGGATGTGGCGGACGAGGGCAGTTACATTCTCGACGGGCTGCCGATCGAGCAGTACACGGAGGATGAGCTGGCAAAAATCAGAAACCGGAAGATCGGTTTTATTTTCCAGAGCTTTAACCTGATCGGTGATCTGAACGCGGAAGAAAATGTGGAGCTTCCCCTGATTTACCAGAGAGTGCCGGCGCGGGAGCGTAAGGAGAGGGTGAAGGAAGCCCTGGAAAAAGTAGACCTGTACAACAGAAGAGAGCACCGGCCGAATCAGCTGTCCGGCGGACAGCAGCAGAGAGTGGCGATTGCCAGAGCCATGGCGTCAAAGCCGGACATTTTTCTGGCGGATGAGCCGACGGGAAATCTGGACAGTCACACCAGCATGCAGATCATGGAACTGTTTCATGAGCTTCACTCGGAAGGTCACACCATCGTTCTGATCACGCATGACGAGGGCGTCGCTTCTCAGGCGGAGCGCAGCATCAGGATCAGGGACGGACACGTGGAGGACGCATCAACCTCCGATCCGTACGGCGACGGGCAGCAGGGACAGACACCGGCGCCGTCTGACCGGAACGGCGACGGGCAGCAGGGACAGATACCGGCGTCGTCTGACCGGAACAGTGACGGGCAGCAGGGACAGAGACCAGCGCCGTCTGACCCGAACGGTGACGGGCAGCAGGGACAGATACCGGCGTCGTCTGACCCGTACGGCGACGGGAAGGCCGGGCAGAACGCGGCGGCAGCGGAAAATAACGGGGAGGACAGGACATGATAGGACAGTCGGTAAAAATGGCCTGGAAGTCAATCACCTCTCACAAGATGCGTTCGTTTCTGACCATGCTCGGCATTATCATCGGCGTTTTCGCGCTTGTTGTGCTTGTCTCGCTGGTGAACGGCGCTTCCGGGACGATCACGGACACGGTGAATTCACTGGGCACCAACATGCTTACGGTGACCGTGACGGATGACCACAGCCGTCCGATCAGGATGGCGGATCTTTCAGAAATCGAGGCACTGGATGCCGTTCATGAGGCGGCACCGGATGTGACCGCACAGGCAACAGCGACCGGAGCACACGGAACGAAGAACATCATGGTAACCGGTACGACGCCTTCCTATGCTGATATTCAGAACACAAAGCTGGATTCGGGACGTTTTCTGATGAATCCCGATATCGACAATCACAGCAGTGTCGTTGTCATTAACTCAGATCTGGCGACGGATGTGATGGGAAGGACCGATGTCACCGGAGAGACGATCCGTCTGAACGGACGGAATTTTCTGATCATCGGTGTCGAAGAAAAAAGCCAGAACGGCGCCATGATGGGTGCGTTGACAGGACAGTACGCGGCCTACATTCCCTATCCTTCCATGGTGAGAATCACTGAGGGCGCGGATTATACGATTTCTTCTTTACTGATTTCCGCGGACAACGATGATACGGACGCCGCCGAGGATTCAGTGAAGGCATATCTGAACAGCCGTTTTGACGGCGATGATGACGCGTATTCTCTGTTCAACATGTCGCAGATCGCGGATTCCATGGATACGGTCATGCATACGCTGTCGCTTCTCCTGGGAGGCATTGCGGCGATCTCACTTCTGGTCGGAGGCATCGGCATCATGAATATCATGCTTGTCTCCGTCACCGAGAGGACGAAGGAGATCGGCATCCGCAAGGCGATCGGCGCCAGCCGGAAGACCATCATGCTGCAGTTCCTGATCGAATCGCTGATGCTGAGTCTTTTCGGGTGCGCTTTCGGCATACTTCTTTCGTGGATGGGCCTTATGGTTATTGACGTCATCGGAAATGTGACGTATGGTCTGTCAGGAGGCGTAGTGACGGTGGCCATCGTTTTCTCCACAGCCGTCGGGCTGATCTTCGGTCTGTATCCGGCCAACAAAGCCGCGAAGAAGAAACCGATCGACGCCCTGCGCACGGAGTAAGAAACGGAAAATCCGGCAGACTTGAAGAAGCGGAAAATCCGGCAGGCATGCCATGTGTTCAGGAAAGAATATGGCAGACATGAGCGAGGACAGCAGGAAAAAATCAACGCGTACGAAAAAAGGTACGCTGTCAGAGGGACGCAGAGCAAGGTGCACGGTGGTGTTCGTGTGCCTTGCGGCAGCGTTCCTTCTTTTGTTTATTCTGAATATGATGACAGGTACGGTTGCCATCAGCGCAGGACAGGTGTGGGAGGTTCTCACCGGACGGGGCCCGGAGACGGAGACAAATATCATCATGGCCATCCGTCTGCCGCGTGTTATCATGGCGGCGATCCTCGGCGGCGCGCTGGCGCTGTCCGGCTTTCTTCTGCAGACGTTCTTTGAAAATCCGATTGCCGGTCCGTTTGTGCTCGGTATTTCCTCGAGCGCAAAAATGGCTGTTGCCATTGTGATGATTCTGGTGATCGGGCGGTTCGGTTCGGTATCTTCCTGGGTACTGATCCTCGCCGCCTTTGCGGGAGCCATGCTCGCCACCTCTTTCATCATCATGGTTTCCCGTGTGGTCAGGAATATGGCGGCACTTCTTGTCGCCGGCATCATGATCGGTTATATCTGCTCTGCCGTGACAGATTTTATCGTCACCTTTGCCGCAGATTCAGATATCATCAATCTGCACAACTGGTCACTGGGAAGTTTTTCGGGTATGACATGGGACAACGTGGCGGCTGCCTCGCTGATCACAGGTATCTGTTTCGCTGCGGCGATTTTTATCAGCAAGCCGGTGAGTGCCTATCAGCTCGGTGAAAATTACGCAAGAAGCATGGGCGTCAACATCGGCGTCTTCCGGGTGGTGCTGATCTGTCTCTCCAGTGTGCTGTCTGCGACGGTGACTGCGTTTGCGGGGCCCATCTCCTTCGTCGGCATCGCGGTTCCTTTTCTTATGAAGAGCGCCGTGAAGACGTCGAAGCCGCTGGTCGTGATTCCCGCATCCTTCCTCGGCGGTGCGGTGTTCTGCATGCTGTGCGATCTCATTGCGCGCACGGCGCTGGCGCCGACGGAACTGAACATCAGCACGGTGACATCGATTTTCGGCGCGCCGGTTGTTATCTACATGCTGGTAAGGCGTCAGAAACACAGGGAGCGTTAAACTCGGGGATGTATGGCAGACGGCAGCACAGTGGCTGCAGATGCATACAGACTGCAGAAGCGCAACAGTTACAGATGCATACAGACCAGCGTATGCGGCATCACAGAGATGCAGATGGAACCCCGGATGTGGCGCGGCATCGCTTTGTACCGGGAAAAACACAGGCAGGCAGACAGGCAGGGAACGGCAGGGATATAAACGGAAATTCCGAATGACAGGAAACAGCTATGGCGGATGAAGAATATGAAATCGAACTGGACCGGCTGACTGCCGGGTATGACGGGCAGCCTCTGATTGAAAATCTGTCGGTGGCCTTCCGGAAAGGGGAGGTCGTCGTACTGATCGGACCGAACGGCGCCGGCAAGTCGACGGTGCTGAAGAGTATTGCGCGGCAGCTTGCCTGGATCGGCGGCCGCGTGGTCTGCGAAGGAAAAAACATCGGCGAGATGTCCTATGCGGAACTGTCAGAGCATCTGGCGGTGGTGCTGACAGACCGGATCAGGCCGGAGAAAATGACCTGCCGTGAGGTGGCGGCTGCCGGCCGGTATCCCTACACGGGAAGACTCGGAAAGCTGACGCCTGAAGACGAAAGAAAAACAGATGAAGCCATCCGCGCCGTACACGCAGAGGAAATTCAGGACCGGGATTTTGAGGCGGTCAGCGACGGACAGCGGCAGCGGATCATGCTGGCGCGTGCGTTCTGTCAGGAGCCGGATGTGCTAGTCCTCGATGAGCCGACGTCGTTTCTCGATATCCGCTACAAACTCGAGCTGCTCACGATCCTGAGACAGATGGCGAAGGAAAAGGGTATCACGGTGATCATGTCGCTCCATGAGATCGATCTGGCGATGAAAATCGCCGATCTCGTGATCTGTGTGGATCACGGGCATACCGTCTCCGCAGATGCGCCGGAGAAGATTTTTACGGAAGACAGCATCAGGAAACTGTTCCGTGTGGAGGATGGATTTTTTGATCCGCTGTCGGGCGGCATCGAGATGCCGGCGCCGGCGGGAGAACCGGAGGTGTTTGTCATTTCCTCAGGAGGAAGCGGCATCCCCGTATTCCGGAAGCTCCAGCGGGAGAACACACCGTTTGCGGCCGGCGTGCTCTTCACCAACGACATCGATTATCCGCTCGCGAAGCGGCTCGCTTCCGAGGTTGTGACGGCAGAACCTTTCCGTGAAATACCGGACAGCTGCATCGGACAGGCGTCGGAAATCATGGACAGATGCCGCCGGGTCATCAATGTGTGCCGCACATTCGGACCGGACAACCGGAAAATGGAGCAGCTGATCCGGAAGGCAGCGGAAGAAGGAAAACTGTCCTGACGATTCAGCAGAGAAATGAATATTACAGAAAACCGGGAGAAAATCAGATATGACACTGCAGCAGTTAAATTATGTACTGACGATTGCCAGATATGGTTCACTGAATAAGGCGGCGGAGGCGCTTTACATCACACAGCCCTCGCTGACAAGTTCCCTCAAAGAGCTGGAAAACGAGCTCGGCATCAAGATTTTTTACCGGAACAGCCGGGGTGTGTCGCCTACGGCGGACGGAGAAGAATTTCTGACGAGCGCACGGCAGCTCTACCGCCAGTACGAGCTTCTTGCCGAAAAATACGAATCCGGAAAAGTAAAACGCAAATTCAGTGTTTCCACACAGCACTATTCTTTTGCGGTTCAGGCCTTTGTCAATACGGTTAAAAAGTTCGGCACGGCGCAGTATGATTTTTCCATCCTTGAGACCAAAACGAGATGGGTCATCTCCGACGTCGCGGAGTCCAGGTCAGAGGTCGGCATTCTCTATATCAGCGATTACAACCGCAGGTATATCGGAAGAATGCTGAAGAAGAACGACCTGATTTTTACACCGCTCACGGACTGCAAGGCCTATGTCTATCTGTATAAAAATCATCCGCTTGCCAGCCATGAATCGATCGGTCTGGAGGAACTTCAGGAGTATCCCTGCGTCATGTTTAATCAGGGTGAAGAAGGATCCTCGTTCCTCGCCGAGGAGATCCTGAGTGATGTCTCCTATGAACGTGTCATTCACACAGCAGACCGTGCGACGAACCTGAACCTGATGAAGGGGCTGAATGCCTTTACCCTCTGTTCCGGCATCATTTCCTCGGAGCTGAACGGATCGGAGTACATCGCAATTCCGTTCCGCGAGGACGAGCGGCACAAGAACACCGTCATGACCATCGGCTGCATCAGCAGAGAACGAAGCATAAGAAGCGACGTCGGCGAAGCCTATATCGCCGAGCTGAAAAGGGAGCTCGGACTGTCGGCCGAACCGACGGGTGAACCGACGGGTGAATCTGCGGGCGAACCGACGGGCGAACCGACGGACGAACCGACGGATGACGAGAAGAGCGAACAGGATGGTAAGAACTGAACAGCTGCATGCGACCTGTGAAACCCGCGGTGAGAGCCGCGGGTTTTTTGTGCAGTAAACCCCATACTACAGGTAGTGCCACATACTGTATAAGTCCACGCGCCGCTTCGCACTGCGTGCTTTCGCGTCGCTACAGGTGACCGACTTCGTCGGTCTGACGCGGCGTTCGCCTCACCGCATCAGCGATGCTTCGCATCGTTCCATGCTCATACCTGTTATCGTCGCAAAGCCACAGTCGGCCTTGCGCACCCTTCGGGTGTGCAGTCCACCTCTGGCATGCGACGGACTTATATATAGATTCAAACTATATCACGGCATAGTTTTCCGGTATTTCTCAAATCCCCACCAAAGCAGTATAGTAATGACAGTTCAAGGAACAAACACCAGCGAACAGAAACAGAGAAACAGACATCAGAAATCAACACAGGAAACAGACACAGGAAACAGACAGCAGTAAGAAACACAAACGAATCCGATCATACATCGGAGCCAGAAAGAACAGAGGAGGATATTTACAATGAGCGAACTTCAGGACAGAAATTTAAAATTTGAGACACTTGCACTTCATGTAGGACAGGAAAAACCGGATCCGGTAACAGACTCCAGAGCTGTTCCGATCTACCAGACAACTTCTTATGTATTCCATAACAGTGATCACGGCGAAGCAAGATTTGCTCTGAAGGATGCGGGCAACATCTACGGACGCCTGACCAACCCGACCGAGGATGTTTTTGAAAAAAGAATCGCAGCTCTCGAGGGAGGCGTTGCAGCCCTTGCCGTAGCATCCGGCGCAGCAGCTGTTACCTACGCATTCAAAGCTGTCACCAAGGCAGGAGATCACATCGTATCTGCCAAGAACATCTACGGCGGTACCTACAACTTCCTTGAGCACACCTATGCAGAGTATGGTGTGAAGACAACTTTCGTAGATCCGTTCGATCTGGACGCCGTTGAGGCAGCCATCCAGGACAACACCAAGGTTCTCTATGCAGAGACGCTCGGCAACCCGAACGGTGAAGTACTCGACGTGGAAGCCTGGGCAAAAATCGCCCACAAGCATGGCCTTCCGCTGATCGTGGATAACACCTTCGCAACTCCGTTCAAGCTTCGTCCTATTGAATACGGCGCAGACGTTGTCGTACATTCCGCAACCAAATTCATCGGCGGCCATGGTACCACCATCGGCGGTGTGATCGTAGACGGCGGCAAATTTGATTATGCACAGTCAGATAAGTGGCCGTGGCTCTCTCAGCCGAACAAGTCCTATCACGGACTCGTCTTCGCTAAGGATACCGCACCGGCAGTCATCGCTACATATCTCCGTGCCATTATTCTCCGTGATGAGGGCGCAACCCTTTCACCGTTCCACGCATGGCTGTTCCTGCAGGGACTTGAGACACTGAGCCTTCGTGTAGAGCGTCAGGTAGAGAATACCCAGAAGGTTCTGAAATATCTCCAGAGCCGTCCGGAAGTAGAGTACATCAGCCATCCGGCAGTATCTCAGGATCCGAAGCAGCAGGAACTCTATAAGAAGTATTTCCCGAACGACGGCGGTTCGATTTTTACCTTCGATCTGAAGGGCGACGAGCGTCACGCCAAGGACTGGGTTGATCATCTGAAACTCTTCTCACTCCTGGCAAACGTGGCCGATGTAAAGTCTCTTGTCATTCATCCGGCATCAACGACTCATTCCGAGGACAGCCCGGAAGAGCTTCTTGATCAGGGTATCAAACCCAACACCATCAGACTGTCGATCGGCACAGAGCATATCGATGATATCATTGCTGACCTTGAAGAGGCATTCGAAGCAGTAAAATAATCAATACACAGACAGCCAACAAAGCAGACACATCTCCTGAATGATTTATTGAGTCTGCCATGCCATATTTGCTCCTCCACATGTTCAGGATTCCGGCGGGATTTGAAACTCTCCGGATCCGGGCTATCATAAAACGCGCCGGCCCATTCGCCGGCGCGTTTTCATGGTATACGGTATCACAGAGGCGGGATTTGTGATATTCTGTCAGGTGTGCAATCCGCTTCCGGGATGCGGCCGGACTTACGGATTTATATTCGTCTTCAGAAAAGACGAAATATATAGGAATACTTGTGTACCAGGGAGAAGAAGACCTTATGAAAAAAAGAAATTTACGGATGGCAGCAATACTGATGGCGGCGGCAGTTTCCGTCGGCACGTTGCTGCCCGCATCAGCTGTCATGGCGGACGAAGGGGCGCCGGAAGCGTCTCCTGACGGAGCGATAACGGAAGCGTCACCTGACGGAGCGGCAGCGGAAGCGTCACCTGACGGAGCGGCAGCGGAAGCGTCGACTGACGCAGCGGCAGCGGAAGCGTCTCCTGACGAAGGCGACTATATAACAACAGAAGAGGACAGCAGCACAGACGATGTGGAGCCCGAGGTATCGGACGCAGATGCAGACAGTCTGACAGGTGCTTCCTCGACAGCATCCTCGTATTTCCCTTCAGCGGGCGTCAGCGCTCTTTACAGCAGATATCCGGCGATCCGGAATCAGGGTACGGTCTCATCCGGCAACACCTGCTGGGCCTTTACCACCATAGCGCAGGCCGAGTTTTATGATATCAATAAAGGGCTGAAGGCGTCCGGCACATCGACAGACTACAGCGAGATGGCACTGGCCTACAGTACCTATCACCCGTTCAGCGATCCGCTCGGAGGTCTGAACGGAGACAGCGTAGCTGTTACAGATACGGGAAAGGACTGGATCAGTATCGGCGGATCACTTTCCTGGGCACAGCAGTCACTCGCGAGATGGACCGGCGTCCGGCAGGAGAGCCAGGTTCCGTATACCGATCAGGAAAAATCAGCCCTCGACCGGAACGGACTGACAAGTTCACAGCAGACGGATGATACGGTACGGCTCCGCAACGCCTACAGAGTCAGCATAGCCGGCGAAAACGGCAGAAAGAACGCGAAAAAGCTGATCGAATCGCTGGGCGGTCTCGGCGTTCCGCTGTATTTTTCCAATACGTCGAATTATGTGCTTGGCGCTTCCTATTACTGTGACACGAAGATCAGTCCCAATCATGCCGTCATGATCGTCGGATGGGATGACAACTACAGTGCCTCCAATTTCTGCAAAAATCCGGGACAGAACGGTGCATGGCTCGTGCGCAACAGCCACGGCTACGCCGGGACAGACCAGAGAGAAAATATCACCGGATATTTCTGGATCTCTTACTTCGACAAGTCACTGGGTACCACGGGCTACGCGGCAGAATACGAAGACGCCGCTGATTATGACAACAATTACCAGTATGACGGCAGCTGCTCCAGCACCTTTATCGGAGGTTCATCTTCATCCGTCACCGGAGCCAATGTGTTCACGGCGAGGTCTGATGAGAAACTGAAGGCAGTCAGCGTATACACGGAATCCACCAATACGACAGCTACGGTGCAGATCAGAAGAAATGTGACGGGAGACCCGTCTACAGGTACACTGATTGATGCCACGACAAAGAAAGTAAAACTTGCCTACACCACGGACAACACAAGCTACCCTTATCAGGGATATTACAGAATTGACCTGACCGGCGGTTCGTTTGACGGCGTGGACCTGAAAAAGGGAGAGAAATTCGCAGTCATTGTCACGCTTGACAGTACCAGCAGCTCCGGTGCACGGCTCTCGCAGGAACGCACCGGTTCTGACAGCGACAACAAGGTACAGTGGACAGCGCACATTGACGCCGGAGAGAGCTATCAGAAGGTCGGCAGCAACTGGAATGATCTGAGGAACAGCAGCAGTGGCGGCAATCTCAGAATCAAGGCCTTCACAGATAATGACAGCAGTACGGATACCAGGGCCATGCACAGGATTTTCAATCCGTCGTCAGGTGAGCATCTGTACACCGCTGACGAAAATGAAGTCCTGACGCTTGTCGGACGCTATCACTGGAAGAGTGAGGGCGTAGGCTGGTACGCACCGGTCAGATCGAATACACCGGTCTACCGTGTCTTCAATCCGGCAACAGGCGAACATCTCTACACGATCGATCACAATGAATACACCACGCTTGTCAGCCAGTACCACTGGAATGACGAGGGGATCGCCTGGTATTCGGACGACAGCAAAAATCTTCCGGTATACAGGGAGTTCAAGGCCGGCAACAGTCCTGCCGGATGTCACAATTATACGGCGGACAGCCATGAGCACCGGACACTGATCAGTCAGTACGGCTGGAACAACGAGGGCATTGCATGGTACGGAATGAGCAGCTGAAAGAACAGAATTCGACCGGAGACAGTAAGAAAATCACGGCAGGCGGCTCAGGAATGAAGTCTCCTGAGATGCGCCGCCGTATTGTGATGACAGTGATCGGCGTGAGCGTCATGGGATTCAGCATCGGCCTCTTCAGCCATTCAGGCTGTGGCTTTGATCCTTTCCAGGTTTTCTGTCATGGCGTATGGATGTATCTCAGCAGTCATGTGTTCCCCGTCAGCTTCGGCACCTTTTATTCGATCCTGAATGCGATCCTGCTGCTGATTATCTTCTTCTGGAACAGAAAGAAAATCGGTCTGGGTACGGTCATCAATATCTTTCTTGTCGGATACATCGCCGATTTTTCGGAATGGCTGATGAATCTGATATTCCCGGATCCGGGCTGGCCGGTAAAAATCCTGCTGCTGATCCTCGGCATTGTCATTATGTGCTTTGCTTCCGCGCTGTATTTCACCGCGGATCTCGGTGTATCCACGTATGATGCGATATCCCTGACCGTTTCGGAACGGACCAGTTTCCCGTTCCGATGGGCCAGAATCACATCGGACCTGCTAGCCGTACTCATCGGATGGCTTCTCGGCGCCACCGTCGGCATCGGAACACTGATCACAGCCTTCTTCATGGGCCCGCTGATCGACTTCTTCAACAGAACAGTGGCGGAGCCGATGCGGTACGGAAAACAGAAAAAGCCGGAGAAACCATCAGAATCATCAAAGGTATAAAAAAGCATAAAAACATAGCATAAGAATATAACCGATATATCAGAAGACAGCAGATACAGCAGAATACAGCGGATATCAGAATAAAGAGGGCGTGTGAGAATGAGAAATCATTTTCACACGCCCTTTCTTTTCGCTAAGTATCTCAAAATCGCTCAGTATTTCATATCCCTTTGTCGTCGTACGTGATCGATCTGTCTCAGGCCGCCTTCACATCCCCTCTCATTCATCCCGAATCGCCCCTGCACCCGTTTTCATCCGTCTTTACCCTGCATTTATACCATGCACTCGTTCTGGTCAGACCGGCCGCGATCCACGCCTGCATGCATCCGGATCCGATGTCTTCTGCCTCTGTTCATCCCGGAGGTTCAAACCCGGAGGTTCAAACCCGGAGGTTCAAACCCGGAGGTTCAAACCCGGAGGTTCAAACCCGGAGGTTCAGATTCATTGGAGGCGTTTTTCCGGAAAATGCTTCCCAAACAGCCCTGTTCCTGACGCCATCCGGGAATTTTCGTAAGAGATGACGCGGGAAAGGCCTTCACTTTATCACCTGCAAATGTTACAATATATTACAAATAATAAACGGGTATTAAAACAACTCATATAATGGTTAATATACGTGTAATAAATTTGAAACAAAATAGAACAGAAATCAGCATAAATTAAGGAAAATATGACCGAACGAGGCAGTGAGATGATGAAAGATAATCTGACATTTAAGAAACTTTTTCTGTATTTTGGGATTCATGAAATATATCTGAAACAGGATACTTTTGAACAGGAGCTGGGATTTCTGACGCCGGACGGGCAGTACAATCTGCTGGCGCATCTGCTGTCGGACGATGCCGACGTTTCCGTCAGGACTGCGGTGATCATCGGGAAGACGAAGGCCGATCCTGTGTACTGCGTCCGTGATTTTGGTCACCAGTGTCTGCTTTTTTCGCTGGAACAGGTGCTGATGTTCGGAGATGCCATTAACGTGATGCAGGGAGAACTGATGGAGAAGCCCGTCCGCAGGCGGGAAAGGAAACTTTTTGACAATGAAGCATGGAAAGCCGCCGTCATCAATGCGTTTGTTCATAATGACTGGTCGAGCGGTCTTGAGCCCATGATTACCGTTTATTCCAATCGCATTGAGATTCTCTCTCGCGGAGCACTGCCGGAAGAACAGAGCCGGCAGGGCATGTTCAGCGGAGAACCCGTCCCTGTCAACAGGGGGCTGGCGGAGATTTTCCGTATGCTTCATATCAGTGAGGGCATTGGCTCCGGGGTCCGGAAAGTGACGGATGCCTATGGGGAGAAGGCTTATACTTTCGGCGATCATTCGGTCACGGTCACCATTCCTTTCCACTGGCTGAACCTGACGCAGATCGCACCCTCTGCGGGCGGATATCAGGCTGTTCATGGCACGACTGCCTGTGATCCGGGAAAAGAAGACAGAAGGCCGGCAGCCTCGCTTCCGCCGCTGCAGAGGCGTATTCTGTCTGCACTGCGGCGCAATCCCCATCTGACAAAGGCGAAGCTCGCAGAAAAACTGAAGGTGGGCAAGACCACAGTGGATAAAAGTATTGCCGTACTGAAGAACAACGGACTGATCGAGAGGGTGGGCTCTAACAAAACGGGTTACTGGAACGTGATTTCATGAAGAACATGAAGAACCTGATTTTTTCAGTTGCGCTGTGACGAAAAAGTGATACAGTAAAGAATAGTCAGCGGATGAAAACTATTCTTTGAAAAAATATGCCAGGAGATGACTGTGAAGAGAGATTCTCCTGGTTTTGTTGTGCAGACTTTTTTGCGCACATTTTACAAATTCAGAACAGTAATACTGTACAGAATTAAAGCAGAATTGAATTCCGGTAAAATTGATTTGAATTCTACGAAAATTCGGCGAAACTGGATAAAATCAACAAGTAAAAAAATGATAATTGGGTGCATTTAACATTGTTGTCAACTTGTTCAAATGGTATGATATATGAGAATAATTATCATTTGGGTAACTATAGCTTTCAGCAGGTACATAAGATCCTTCGGGATCACTGGAATATACAGTCTGACAGGACAGAAGAAGACAAAATCAGCGGCAAAACGGTAACAGAAGAAGAAATATGAGGGAAGGAAGAGTGAATATGAAAGTCAGAGAATGCATGAAGAAATGGGTATCCAGAGCATCCGCAGTCACACTGTCTGTTTTAATGTGTGCGGCTTTGGCAGCTCCGGTGTGGGCGGCTGAACCTGAGACTGTCAGCAGTTCTGCAGAGGCAGGCCAGACAGTGGACAGCCCTTCCGACAGTGAAAAGCCGTTTACGATCACCTTTAAGACAGTGGGCGGCCAGATACTTAAGTCATGGAAGGCCGGAAATGATGATACCTGGGGACCGGCGGGAACCATATCCGTACGGTCTGCTTATTATGCCGGAGGAGTGGATTACGATATCGTAAGCATCAACGGGACGCCGGCAGATGCATCATCTGCTGAACTTCAGGTGGGGGCTTCCGAGAAGTTCTCCGGTGATCTCACGGTTGTATATAAGCAGCATACGGATACCTCTTCTTCCTCAGCGAGCGGGAGCATCACCTATTACTGCATCAATGAAGAAGACGGAAGCCAGCTTTTCACTTTCACGAGTGATTCACAGTCGATTCCCGGAACCCTGAAGATCGGAAACAAAACCTATGTCAGGGATCCCGGAAAGAAGAACGACAATGCCGATACTTCCAGGTACAATCTCTACTATAAATTAAAGGAAGATACCAATACCTCCTATACCGTAAAGGTTCAGTACGTGGACGAGGACGGAAACGTCATTTCAACGCGTTCCTTCTATGTAAATGGCAAGGACCACACCTTTATAGCACCGAATGAGTTTTCAGTGACGGCGGGCGATGGAACCACTATATATTATAAGGCAACAGGAAAAACAACCATTAAGCATAAGGTCAGCGATACGACGAGGACCTATACCGTTACCTATAAGAAGTTAACGGCAGAAGACGGGGACTTCTATACCTGGTACATTCTTCTGTACAGCTCTCAGACGAATACCTGTATTGATACAAGAACGGTTGAGGTAAGCCCGAATGCGGAGGCATCATTCACTCCGGAGAAGAGCATAACCGTCGACGGAAAGAAGTATACGATCAACAAGGCATTCGATAAGGAATTTACTCACGAGTACAGCAATTCAAATCACACGACTTACATTTACTATGATCCGGAAGGCTACAGCAATTCTTCCGACGTACAGACCAAGACAATCAACATCCGCTACGTGAACATCGCAGACGGCAGTGTACTTCAGAGTCACACACAGGAAGTTACCTCCGAAGGTGATACGACGATCACCTTCCCGGACAGCTTTGATCAGGACGGCGTTCATTACCTGAAGGTTCAGGGACAGGCCTCATCAATCAGCTACAACTTCTATTCACCGAAGATTACCTACACCGTTTACTACTACGATGAGAACAATACACAGTTCCGTACAGCAGTGATCACGCGGGAACAGGTTGAGGAGATCACGGTAAACGACGGCACGACAGTCTACACGGTCATCCCGGGAATCACGAGAACGGTTGTCAACTATACCGATAACGGCGTAAGTACCGTGGTGGCCACCGAGGATGCGACCGGTGAGCAGATTCCGGAAGCTTCCACCGGCAGCAACGCAAACGGAGACAACACCGTAAGCAGCACGAGCGGAACGAACGGAACCGGCACGACAGGAAATGGCGGCACCACAGCGAACGGAAACGAAGATACTCAGGATACAACGATTGACGGTGTGCAGGCTGACGATATCCAGACACCTCAGAGCAACATCTGGCTGGATTCAAAGGCTGACAACAGCAGCACAGTGAAGACGACGGCACTGCTGATCATCGGACTGGCTGCGGTGGCGGCATGCATTTTTGCAACAATCATGCTGATCAGAAGAAGAAAAAAGGGTAATCGTTAACAGCAGTCGGAAACAAAGGAGAGAGAGAAATGAAAAAGAATT
>ONOC01000052.1 GCA_900319355.1 uncultured Eubacteriales bacterium
TGCGTCGGCGACTGTGAGAAGACAACGGACAGGTATGAGTATCATGGCCCGCAGCACTGTGCGAATGTAAAGCTCGCACCGGGCGGCGGCCCGAAGTCCTGCAGCTTCGGCTGCATCGGATGCGGAGACTGTGCGGATGCCTGCGATTACGATGCCATGCATGTGGCAAAGGGCGTAGCCGTGGTCAATGAGGAAAACTGCGTTGACTGTAAGAAATGTATGGCGGCATGCCCTAAGGGGCTGATCATCGAGGTTCCTTACAACTATACCTCTCACATCGGATGCGTGAACCCGAACAAGGGCAAACCGGTCATGCAGGCCTGCAAGATCGGCTGTATCACCTGTCAGAAGTGCGTTCGTGACTGTCCGGTTCAGGCCATCACCATTCAGGGCGGTTTCCCTGTCATCGATTACAGCAAATGCACGGACTGCGGCACCTGCAAGGCAGGATGCCCGAGACACTGCATCGTCTGAGCAGATTCATAAAAAGGTCAGAAGGCGGAGCACCGCGGAGAGCGGCGTCTCCGCCCTCTTTTTCTGTGATACATCCCGGGGACTGTTACCGTTCAGAGGATGCCAGAGCCACGGAGCGCGCCTGAACCCCTTTGTGCGCTCCGTGGCTGACAATAAGTGAACGGTATCGCGGCCCGGTTCTGACCCCAACAATGTTTTGCGTTAATCTGTATGTGGAAGTATAATGAATCTCATGAGTAAAAATCACCCCGACGGAAAACAGTACAGCCTGGCAGGAATCCGGCGCCGTAACAGTTTGCTGCTGATCGCGGGCATTCTGGCGGCGGCTGCCGTGATGTTTGCCGTGTATACGGTCAGGATGAGCGGAATGGATAACCCGAAGCTTGAGATTCTGGTCGGCAGCCGGCGGTACGGCGTCTATGATCTGGACAGAGATCAGATCATCACGATCAATCATACCAATGTCTGTGAGATCCGCGACGGGAAAGTTTCCATGATCCGCGCGGACTGTCCGGATCAGATCTGCGTGAAGTCAGCGCCGATCGACAGACATGGCGGAACCATTGTATGCATGCCGAATAAAGTGATTCTCCGGATCACTGACGCCGATGGCGGAGAGGATACGCCGGACGCTGTAGCAGGATGACGGACTGCAGCAGAAACAGGCGCTGTGCGGGAAACTGAGACTGCAGCAGAAACAGGCGCTGTGTCAGGCTGCTGATAACGTATGAAGATGAACAGACATCAGGACACGGGCAGATCCCGGTGTCCGGAAGAAAATACAGACAGAAAAACGGCCCGGAAGAGTCCGGATGTCCGCACTGAAAAAAACAGAGGAACGGCGCAGAAAACCGCATATCTGGGGCTGCTGACGGGACTTGCCATTGTTCTGGGATACGTGGAATCGCTTATCCCGTTTGACTTTGCGGTTCCCGGCATCAGACTCGGACTCTGCAATGTGGCCATTCTGATTGTCCTGAACCTGTACGGCTGGCGGGAGGCCTGTGTGGTGACAGTGATCCGTGTGATCGTCATCGGCTTTCTGTTCGGCAATATGTTCAGTATTGCCTACGGGATGGCGGGATCGCTGCTGAGTGTTCTTGTTATGACCCTCCTGATCAGAACGGATCGTTTTACGCTGACCGGTGTGAGTGCGGCAGGCGGAACGGCGCACAATATCGGCCAGATTCTTGTCGCCTATGCGGTGGCACCGTCATTTCCGCTTTTCTGGTATCTGCCGGTGCTGATGACGGCCGGGGTTGTGACGGGGATTCTGATCGGGATCACGGTGTCGGCCATCCTTCCTGCTGTAAGGAAGGCGGCGGGCAGAAGCGCGCGGCCTCTGTAAAAGGGCAGAATGATATGAACAGAAGATGTAAGAACAGTATGATCCGTGCGGCTGCGGTTCTGGCGGCTGTTCCGCTTCTTTTTACCGGCTGCGGCGCAGATTTTTCCGCAGAAGGTACCGGGGATGGCGGCAGCGCTGCGGGGCCTGCCGGTGCGGCAGCAGAATCGGCCGGGAACGGCGTGACAGAGGAAACGGACGATGCGGACAGAATCGTGATGACGGGAACCGGTGCTGCTGATGATCCGGTCGAGTGGGCCGGCACCTATTTTGATACGGCCATCAGTCTCATGATTTATGGCGATGACGCGCAGGCATGGATGAAGAGCGCTGTCTCGATCTGCCGCCGGATGGAGAATACCCTTTCGGCGCAGAAGGAAACGGCCGAACTTTATCAAGTGAATCACAGGCATGAGCAGACGGTGGAGGTTTCCGATGACCTGGCCGCGTGCATCAGGGAGGGCCTGAAGTATTCGGAGATGTCGGACGGCGCCTTTGATATCACGATCCTCCCCGTGAAGGAACTCTGGGATTTTGAGAGCGGAGATCATGAGGGGAAGGTTCCGGATGACGAAGACATCCGTGAACAGCTGAAGAAGGTCGATTACACGCAGGTACATCTGGACGGAAATCAGCTGAGCTTTGATTCTTCCGATACCATGATCGATCTCGGCGGCATCGCCAAGGGGTATATTTCGGGAAAACTGAAGGATTACCTGAAAAAGGAAGGATGTACATCGGCCCTGATCAATCTCGGAGGCAATATCAGCACCATCGGCACGAAGCCGGACGGATCGGCGTGGAACGTCGGCATTCAGAAACCGTTCGACAGCCGGGGTGAGGTGCTGACAACCGTCCGGGTATCAGATGAGAGTGTTATCTCCTCCGGCATCTATGAGCGGTATTTTAAATCGGGCGGAAAACTCTATCATCACATCCTTGATCCGAGGACGGGAAAGCCCGCGGAGACGGATCTGGATCAGGTGACCGTTGTCGGTGAGGACGATGCCGCCGGCGACGCCCTTGCTACCATCGGCATCGTGCTCGGAAAAGAGAAAACGGAGCAGTTCCTCTCGGATCACGGACTGGCGGACAGCGTCCGCGTCCTGTTTACCGACAGGA
The DNA here is from genome assembly GCA_900319355.1 of uncultured Eubacteriales bacterium. Taxonomy (GTDB): domain Bacteria; phylum Bacillota; class Clostridia; order Lachnospirales; family Lachnospiraceae; genus Bilifractor. The sequence continues at coordinate 2,942 of ONOC01000052.1, forward strand.
ATCTTGATTATACCTGGTACCCTCAGGAGAATTCAGAATGAAAATGATACACTGCGCCGATCTCCATCTGGACTCGAGGATGAACTCGAATCTGACCGGAGAAAAGGCCAAGGAAAGAAAAACAGAGCTGCTCGGCACCTTTGTCAGAATGGTCGATTTTGCGTCGGAGCATGACGTCCGTGCGATTCTGATCGCCGGAGATCTGTTCGATACAAAAAGAATTTCCGCGCTGGCGAGAAATACCGTGTATGAGACTATTACCTCGCATCCCGGGATTCTGTTTTTTTATCTGCCAGGCAATCATGAGGAGGACGCCTTTCTGGCGTCGATACCTTCCATGCCGGAGAATCTGAAAACATTCGGTGACAGCTGGACCATCTACGAGGGACACAATGTCACCGTGGCCGGTGCCGTCATGACGGGGGACAATGCGGGAGCGCTGTATGCGTCGCTTCAGGAGGACCCGTCGCGGTTCAACATTGTGATGCTTCACGGCCAGATCGCGGACTATCCGTCTTCAGGAAGCGATACGCCGGTGATCGCGGTCAGCGAACTGAGGGACCGGAATATCAGTTATCTCGCGCTTGGCCATGTGCATCAGCATCAGGAGGGGAAACTCCCGCCGTCGGGCATCTGGTGCTATCCGGGCTGTCTTGAGGGAAGAGGCTTCGACGAGACGGGTGAACACGGCTTCGTCCTGCTGGACATTGATACGAAGGCGCTCCGTGTGAACACGACTTTTGTACCGTTTGCCAGAAGAAGACTGTATGCGCCGGAGGTTGATGTGACCGGCTGCATGTCGACGCTTCAGATGATCGACCGCGCCGGAAAGGTACTGGACAGCCCCGGCGCTCCGGGTCCGGATGACCTGGTGAAGCTGGTCCTGACCGGCGAGGTCGATATCTCCTGCGAGAAAAATCCGCTCCTCATTGATGAGCATTTTGCGCAGGATTATTACTTTTTCAGAACCGATGACCACACAAAGCTTGCCGTGGATTACCGGGATTTTGCGCTGGATGCGTCCCTGAAGGGTGAATTTGTGCGCACGGTGCAGATGGATGCCACGCTTACGGAGAAAGAAAAGGCGGAAGTGATCCGCTGCGGCATACAGGCATTATCAGAGGAGGAAATTGAGGTTTGATCATCCGGAAGTGTCATGTGGAGAATTTCGGAAAACTTCATCAATATGACAGAACCTTCAGCGGGGGTCTGAACGAGATCATCGCGGAAAACGGTTCCGGCAAGAGCACGCTGGCCTCCTTTATTCTTGTCATGTTCTATGGCTTTGCCAATGAGCGCACGCGTGATGAACTGAAAAATGAACGCCGCCGCTTTGCGCCGTGGCAGAACGGCGTCTACGGCGGATCGGTGTCTTTTTCCTGTCAGGACGGAAATTACAGGATTGAGCGGACCTTCGGTGCGAAAAACGGAAAGACGGATACCCTGCAGGTCTATGACGAGGAGACAAATCTTCCGACGGACAGGTTCGGCGGGGTGCCGAGCGAGCAGATTTTTCTGATCGACAGGGAGTCATTTGAACGCACGGTCTTTGTCGCGCAGGAGGACTGCGGCACATCGGTGACCGCCGATATCAGCGCGAAGATCGGCAATGTCTCTTCGGAAACGGCGGACATGGGCCGCTACGAGGAGGCGCAGAAGAAGCTGAAGGAGATCAGTGACCGGCTGACGCCTGACCGGAAGACCGGCGAGATCGCCAGACTGGATGCCAAAATCGCCGAACTGACGTCACAGACCTCTTCGGCAGCCATGTATGAGGCCTCCGCCGATGCCACTGCGGCGGCGATCAGAAAGCTTCATCAGCAGAAGGATCAGCTGATCAGGCAGCAGGATGAGGTCAGCACGGAGATGACCAGGCGGAATGCCCGGAACGACCTGAAGATGGTAAAAATCCAGGCGGATACGCTCAGGGAGGGTGAAAAGGAAGCGTCTCTGGCGGCGGACAGGCAGCGGCAGTATTTTCCCGGCCGCGTGCCTTCTCAGGAAGAGACAGAGGAAAAGCTGGAAGAGGCCAGGCAGGCGGGTGTGCTGGAACAGTCCGCGTCAAATTTTGCCTTCGATGAAAAGGACACTGCGGAATACCGCAGGCTGTCTGATGAATTTTCGGAGAGTGAACCGGACGGAGAGGAGATCCGTTCAGCCCTCGAGCACGCCGGAGACATAAGACTTGCACGCGAAAAGACGAGTGATATCAGGCTCTCGCCCGATGAACGGGAACGTCTGAGAAGGGAAGAGGAAGAATTTTCCGGCGGTGTGCCGGACGCGGATACCATGGAGAGCCTCATAAGGCTCTGGCAGGAGCGGAACAGGCTCATGAATGAGCGGGACCGGAACCGCAGCCGCGTCAGAGATCTGAAGGATCTCGCGAAGGAGCAGGCGGAAGCCGGGGAGGCCAGAAAGAAAGAACGTCAGTCTGAGGAGATGCGGCGTGTCAGGAGCCGCAGAGCCGGTCTGATGCTTACCGTCATCGGCATTCTTCTGGCGGCGGGAAGCTTTCTTCTTAATATGCTGAGCGGGAAGACAATTTTTCTTGTGGCCGCAGCGGCAGGCCTGGGGCTGATGCTGACAGGCGTCGTGCTGAGAGCCCATGCCGGTGTCAGGAAAGAAAAGGCGGCTTCCGGTGATGATGCCGCTCATCGCGCAGGGCAGGGCGGCACAGCTTCCGGCATCATCGGGCATGAGGAAGAATACAGCCGTCTTCTCTCCGACATACGGGATGAGGAAGAGAAAATCAGTGAGGACGATTCGCATATTTCCGCGTTTCTGTCCCAGCTGAACCGGACCGCGGATGAAGACAGGGTGCTGGAGACGCTTTACGGCATCCGCTCGGATGCGGAGGATTACCGGGTGCTCAGAGAACGGGACAGAGCCTGCCGGGAGGCATCCGGGAAGGACCGGCGGGAGGAGGAAGAGAGCATCGTGGCACTGATCCGGAAGTTTGTGCCGGAGGATGATCTGACGCAGCCGGAACAGACCCTGCAGAAAATCTCCTACGATCTCACGAAGTATCAGACGCTGAAGAGCCGTCTTCTGCGGCGGCGGGAGGCGGAAAGATCCGGAAAGGAAAAGAAAGAATCCGTCAGGTCATGGCTTCTTTCCCTTGGCTTTGAACCGGGAGAGGATGAGGAAGCACAGCTGATGGAAATCAGGGATGCGGCGAGAAATCTGGCTTCTCTTTCCGCAGCGCAGCACGTGAAGCAGGAGGCACTGCGCCGGTATGAGGAAGAGCACCGTGAACAGCTGGAGAAGCTGAAGGACGGTGACCTGCCCGGGGACAGCAGAACGGCGGAAGAACTCAACAGCCGCTTTAAGGAGCTGAAATCAGGTATCGAATCCGTGAATGAAACCATCGATTCCTACGTGAAGCAGGGCGAGAGGATCAGCGCGCATCTGGAGGAAATCAGCCGCGCGGAAGAGCAGCTGGAGACGCTGCAGCAGAGGCGGGAGGTGCTTCAGCACCGCTATGATATTGTGACGCGCACGAGAAAACTTCTGGAACAGGCCAGGGTTACGTTTTCATCCAGATACATGGAGCCGATCAAACGGGCCTTTGACAGCTATTATGAGATGATGTCGCCCGGCGATGAAAAAATCTATGAGCTGGACGCCAATCTGAATATCTCGGTCAGAGAGGCCGGTGCGCTCCGGAACGTCGGGGCAATGAGCGAGGGCTATAAGGATATGATCGGTCTCTGCCGCCGCATGGCCATGGTTGATGCCATGTATCAGGAGGAAAAGCCGTTTCTTGTCTTTGACGATCCTTTCGTGAGCCTCGATGACGAAAGGCTTTCAGGAGCCATGACATTTCTCGGCAGGCTTGGCGGCAGATACCAGATTATTTATTTCACATGTCAGTCAAACAGGATCAGCAGAGCGGGGAAGGAGGAAACAGAGCATGTTTCTCGCGATTGATGCCGGCAATACGGAGATGATTTACGGTGTGATGGATGAGGAGAGGATCCTTTTTTCAAGCCGCCTGTCCACGGACCGCAGGAAGACCGCCGACGAGTACGCGGTGCTGTTCCGCGATCTCCTTCACATCCATCATGTATCGACGGAGGATATCGAAGGGGGCATCATTTCTTCTGTGGTGCCGCCGCTCAAGCAGAATCTTCAGGATGCTGTGTTCTCCATCACCGGTAAGAAATGCATGATCGTGGGCCCCGGACTGAAGAACGGCCTGCGGATCCGGCTGGATGATCCGGCTGAGCTCGGGGCGGATCAGGTCGCCGCAGCGGTGGCTGCGCGGCATCAGGTTCAGATGCCGGCGGTGATTTTTGATGTGGGAACGGCGACAACCGTCTCCGTGCTGGCGGAGAACGGCGACTATCTGGGCGGCATGATCATTCCCGGCCCGGTGCTGAGTCTGGACGCACTCTGCCGGAGCAGCAGCCTGCTCCCCCAGATCAGCCTCGACAGTGAGCCGGCCCGGCTGATCGGAACCAATACGGAAGACTGTATGAAAAGCGGCGTCCTGTACGGGAACGCGGCGATGGTTGACGGCCTGATTGACAGGATTACCGGGGAGATCGGAAAGACGCCGGCTGTCGTTATGACGGGAGACACGGCATCTGCCGTCGCGGGTCTGTGCCGGCACAGCATTCTGGTAGATCCCATGCTGATGCTGAAGGGACTTCGGATCATTTATCTTAAAAACAGAAAAGGAAGCAGGAAACATACGGTATGACGGATCTGACGGATAAGAAGGAAAACGGTAACGACACAGAAACAGACCTGGAAGGGAAAGAGACATCCGGCAGCGGCATGCCGGCTGCGGGAGTGAACACGCCGGCATCCGGGCATGAGGTGACGGAATCAGATGCTGAGACGCCGGAGCTCAGGCCGGGAAAAAAGAAGAGCAGTCCGGTGTTTACCGTCGCGATCATCATCTGTATCGGTGTGATGGTCTTCGCGGCATATGAGCTCTTTTCCATCTATCTCAGGTATAAGGCGGGAAAGGATGAGTATGACAGCCTCCGCACGTATACGACAGCGGCCTCAGCCGCCGCGTCGTCTTCCGAATCGGAGCGAGCGCCGGAGGAAGAGGAGGAAAGCGTCAGCACCATTTCCTACAACGGAAGAGAAAGTGCTGAGGACTACAGAACCTCCGAGAAGCCGCCGATCGAGGTCGACTGGGATTCGCTGAAGGCCATCAATGAAGATATCTGCGGCTGGGTCTATGTGGAAGGCGTCGATATCAGTTATCCCGTCGTGCACGGATCGGATGACGATTACTATCTGCACCGGACCTTTGAGAAAAAGGATAATTTCGCGGGATCGATTTTTGTCGAATACAAGAATAATGACACCTTTCAGGACCCGAACACGATTGTGTACGGCCACAACATGAAGAACGGTTCCATGTTCGGCAGCCTGAAACAAATCGAGTCCGACGAAACGTGGAAGGAACATCCGTGGTTCTGGATACTGACACCCGACGGCAATTACCGTTACCGGATGTTCTCCATCAGGAAGGCGGCCGTTTCGGATGAGACGTACACGCTCTTTATGGGTACGGGTCAGCAGTTCGCCGACTGGTGCAGCGAGATGGCGGATGCTTCCGATGTCGCACTGACGAAGCCGGATTTTTCGCTCGACAGCAGGGTGGTTACCCTGTCTACCTGTACCACGGATTCGGACCACCGGTTCGTCGTGCAGGGCGTGGCGGTGAAATGAGGAAAAACCGGGGTGAACCGCGGCGGACCGCGGCGGACCGAACTTGAATTCGACCCCTGATTATGGTACTATTCAAACGCATAAGTGTTTTCCCGGGAGGTATATATGAATAAAGTTATCTTATTAGGAAGACTTACCAGAGACCCGCAGATTTATTACAGCCAGGGCGACAACAGCCAGGCAGTGGCACGATATACGCTGGCGGTTGACCGGCGTTTCAGAAGACAGCAGGATGACGGCAGCGGCAATCAGCAGCAGACAGCTGATTTCATCGGATGCGTGGCATTCGGACGTCAGGCCGAGTTCGCTGAGAAGTATCTTCATCAGGGAACAAAAATCTGTCTCGAGGGCCGGATTCAGACCGGCAGATATACCAACAGAGACGGTCAGACCGTCTATACAACGGACGTCGTCGCCGAGAACCAGGAATTCGCCGAGAGCAGGGCGGCAAGCCAGGCAGGCGCTCCTTCTGATTATGGCAGCCACGGCGGCTCTTTCCAGGGATCACCGGCGCCCGCAGGCGCAGCTGCACCGGCTTCCGGTGCACCGGCAGGAGACGAGTCCGCAGACGGATTCATGAACCTTCCGGAAGGGATCGAAGAAGAGCTTCCGTTCAAGTAATTCTGGCGATGATAATGCAGGTATAAGCGCGTGTGCGTTTGCCGGGCGGCCACAGATTCTCTCTGGCCGCCTTTTTCTCGCAAAGGATCTGTGCCATGAAAAAAGTTAAACTTACCGGTCAGATAAAAAAATTCCTGAAATATCCGCTGCTGTTTCTGCTGCTTCTTGTGGCGATCAATATTGAAATCTATATGATCAGCACAACGGCAGGCCTTCTGATGACAGCGGGCATTGCCGCCTATGCGCTGATCCTCTTTATTCTTTCCTACAGGCTTCAGACGCATATTCTGGAGGAACTGATTTCGTTTGCAACTCAGTACGGTCAGGTACAGAAGCAGATGATCCGGGAACTGGCGGTTCCTTATGCGCTGACCGATGAAGCCGGCCATCTGCTCTGGTTCAATGAAGAGTTCGAGAGGATGACGGGAAGGGATTCCGCCACTTATCACAAGTCGATCGCCAGTCTGTTCAACGGTCTGACGGCTGACCGCTTTCCGGCAAGGAATGAACAGCTCGATTATGAGATCCTCTTCAACAGCAGATATTATGAGCTGCAGATCAGAAATATCGTTCTCGATGACCTCGTGGATTCCTCCGGCCTGATCGAGAGGAACAGAGGCGAAAGTCAGTATATCTACGCGATCACGCTTTTTGATGAGACCGATCTCAAGAAGTACATCCGCAGATATGAAGATGAAATGCTTGTCTGCGGCGTCATGGTGCTCGACAACTATGATGAGGCACTGCAGAGCGTGGAGGATGTCAGACGTTCACTCCTCACCGCACTGATCGACCGTAAGATTACGAATTATTTTCAGAACGCGGACGGTATCGTATGCAAGTACGAAAAGGATAAATACCAGATCGTCATGAGAAAAAGGACGCTGGACGAGCTCAAGGAATCGCGTTTTCAGATTCTTGAGGATGTCAAGACCGTCAATATCGGAAACGATATGGCGGTGACGATGAGCATCGGCATCGGCGTCAATCAGGGCTCTTATAACAAGAACCTGGAAAATGCGCGGCTGGCACTTGATCTGGCGCTCGGACGCGGCGGAGATCAGGTGGTGATCCGTGATGCGGAGAGCATTACCTATTACGGCGGAAAATCTCAGGCCGTGGAGAAGAGCACAAGGGTAAAGGCGAGAATCAAGGCGCATGCGCTCGAGGAGTTCATCGGCGGACGCCAGAAGGTCGTCGTCATGGGACACAAGCTGCTGGATATCGACGCCTTCGGAGCCTCCATCGGCATATACCGGGCGGCGCGCTCGCTGAACAAGCCGGCCTACATCGTTGTCGATGTGCCGAATACCTCGACGCAGCCTTTTATCGATGAATTCAATGAGAGCCAGGAATACGATCCGGGCATGTTCCTGAACATTCACGAGGCGAAGGAAATGGTCGATAACGACACCCTTCTCGTTGTTGTCGACACAAGCAAACCGGATTATACGGAATGTCAGGATCTGCTCTCGCAGACCTCGGCCATTGTGGTGCTGGATCATCACAGACAGAGCAATGACTGTATCACGGGGGCGGGACTTTCCTATATTGAGCCTTATGCCTCATCGACCTGCGAGATGGTTGCGGAAATTCTGCAGTACTTCTCTGACGGCGTGAAGCTGAAACCTATGGAAGCCAGTGCCATGTATGCGGGCATCATGGTAGATACGGACAACTTTATGAACAAGACCGGCGTGAGAACCTTCGAGGCGGCGGCTTTTCTGAGGAGAGCCGGTGCGGATATCACGAGGGTAAGAAAGCTGTTCCGCGAGAATATCAACAGCTTCCGTGCCAAGGGTGAAGCGCTGGAGCGTGCGGAGCTCTACCGGGATCATTTCATTATCTCGGTCTGCCCGAGCAAAAATATCGAGAGCCCTACGATCGTCGGATCCGAGGCGGCCAATCAGTTGCTGAATATCCGCGGTGTGCGGGCATCGTTCGTTCTCACGGAATACAGAGGTCAGGTATACATCAGCGCGCGTTCGATTGACGAGGTCAACGTACAGATCATCATGGAGAAACTCGGCGGCGGCGGCCATCTGAATATGGCAGGCGCGCAGCTTGACACTTCCATCGATGAAGCGAGGAACCGCCTGAAGCAGGTCATCGATGACATGATTCAGGGAGAGGAGATCTGACGGCCGGGAAATACCGCGGCCTGGAAATGCAACGGAACTGAAACGGATCGGAGGAAAAGTATGAAGATTATTTTATTAGAGGATGTAAAACCGCTTGGAAAAAAGGGCCAGATCGTTGAGGTCAGCACCGGATATGCCAGAAATGCCCTGATTCCGCAGAAAAAGGGTGTCGAAGCCACACCGGCCGCACTGAATTCACTGAAGCTTTCCAATAAACATGAGGAGAAAGTAGCGCAGGAGAATCTTGAAGCGGCGAAGAAGATGAAGGAAGAGGTGGAGAAAGGTACCGTCAGAATGTCCATCCGCGCCGGCGAGAACGGCAGGGTTTTCGGCTCCGTATCCGCAAAGGAGATTGCCGATGCGGCAAAGGAACAGCTGGGTCTGGATATCGATAAGAAAAAAATCGTCATGGACGGCCCGATCAGGGAAACCGGTGTTTCAACCGTTCAGGTGAAACTGCATCCGCAGGTTACTGCTGCGCTGAAGGTTCAGGTAGACGCGGAAAAGTAATACAGGGAGCATGAGGACAGATGCCGGAAGAAGCAGTAATAAAAAGAATACTTCCGCACAGTGAAGAAGCGGAAAAGTCCGTGATCGGCTCCATGATCATGTCTTCGGAAGCGATTTCCGTGGCGTCAGGCATCCTTCAGCCGGAAGATTTTTACCAGAAGCAGTACGGGATGATGTTCGAGGCCATGACCGAGCTGGCAAACGAGGGGAAGGACGTCGATGTGGTCACCCTTCAGAACCGTCTTCAGGAAAAGGGAGCGCCGCCGGAAATCTGTTCCATGGAATACTTCCGCTTTCTGCTTGACAGCGTGCCGACGTCGGCCAACATTAAGCATTACGCGGAAATCGTCTCGGAAAAATCGACGCTCCGCCGCCTGATCCGCGCGTCGGAGGAGGTGGCGAACGAGTGCTATCAGGATAACCAGCCGGTGGACGATCTGCTGGATGAATCTGAGAAGAAAATGTTCCAGGTCTTCCAGTCGAAGAACAGCACCGATTATGTGCCGATCCGACAGGCGGTGCTGGATGTGCTGGATACGATCACAAAGGCCTCGAAGACCTCCGGTTTTGTGACCGGTCTTCCGACGGGATTTACGGATCTGGATTACCGGACCTCCGGTTTTCAGCCGTCGGACCTGATTCTGATTGCCGCGCGTCCTTCCATGGGCAAGACGGCGTTTGTGCTAAATATTGCCGAGTACATGTGTTTCCGGAAAAATTATCACGTGGCTGTGTTCAGCCTTGAGATGAGCCGGGGACAGCTGATCAACCGTCTGATCTCCATGGAATCACACGTGGAATCACAGGCGCTGAGAAACGGCCAGCTGCACGATGAGGACTGGTCGAGAGTGGCGGAAAGCGCCAATATCATCGGAAGCTCCAATCTGATGATCGATGATACCCCCGGCATTACGGTCCGGGAGCTTCGAAGCAAGTGCAGAAAATTTCAGCTGGAACAGGGACTGGACATCGTCATGATCGATTATCTGCAGCTGATGAGCGGCAGCGGTAAGCGCAGTTCAGATTCAAGACAGCAGGAGATCTCCGAAATTTCCCGTTCGCTGAAGGCACTGGCGCGTGAGCTGAATGTCCCGGTAGTGGCGCTGTCTCAGCTGAGCCGTGCCGTGGAGGGCCGCCCGAATCACCGGCCGATGCTTTCGGATCTGCGTGAATCCGGAGCCATTGAGCAGGACGCGGACGTCGTCATGTTTCTTTACCGCGATGACTATTACAATAAGGACTCGGAAAACAAGGGCATCTGCGAGGTTATCATAGCCAAGCAGAGGAACGGCCCGATCGGTACCGTCAACCTCGCATGGCTTCCTGATTACACCAAGTTCGAAAATATTGATCCCAGGTCGCAGCAGACGCAGGGCAGGCAGGGTTAACCCGATGCAGGTCAGGGGTCACTGTTCACTCTTTGCCAGCCACTGTCACACATGGAGACTTCCAGCCTCGACACGCTCTCGCTTGTCCTCGGCGTAACGGTGATAGGTGTGAGAACTCA
>ONOC01000033.1 GCA_900319355.1 uncultured Eubacteriales bacterium
AGTGAGTGCTGACGGGAGGACGGATGACTGGAAGAAAGTTTGCGGAGCAAACTTCATGAAAATGATGCGAAGCATCATTGAATGACCTGATTCTACGGTCCATAAATTGATAAGATGAAAAGCGGGTGTTTCGGAAGAGTTTGTGTGTTCAGTTTTGAAGGTACGTATTCATCGTATCGTTCTTAGGGGACTGGTCAAATGGCATGATAGGGGTCTCCAAAACCTTTGGTGGGAGTTCGATTCTCTCGTCCCCTGTTTAATTTAATGGTTGATCAATAAAAAGATCGGAAGCAGTTTTCTGTTTCCGATTTTTTTAGATGATTCGATTTTTGGTGATTTTGTCATTGCATTTTAGCACAGTTTTGTTATATTTTTCTTTGTGCTGCGCGCAGGCGCATCTTCTTTGAAACACTGCAGATTATTTCGTTACTTCAGTTCTGATCATCTGAGCTGAACGATTCAGTTATGAGGTTTTTCCCATGTATTCTAGAAAGAAATGGTTTCCCATTGCAGTATTTGCCTTTGTCGTGGAGATTGTTCTGGAAGCTTTGGCACTTGCCAGACTGCTCACAGTGAATATGCTTCCGGATAATATGCTGCTGGTGATTGCCCTTATTATGGCACTGCTTCTTATTATCACCGGTATGCTCCTCTTCAAAGGTATGAGGAAGAAGCCCTCTGAGGCCAGAAGAGTCCGCCGGATCATTGCCATGGTACTGACAGGCGTAGCCGTTGTATGTTCTGTTATGATCAGCTATATGACATCCAGGGCTTCAGACACGATTAATCAGATTACAGGCACCGGAGATGATACGGAAGTCGTAGCCTATGTGGGTGTCTACACCATGGCGGATAATGCTGCTGAAAGTATTAATGATCTGACCGGTGAGACCTTCGGTGTGATGGGAGATTTCGACAGGACCAATACTGATTTTGCGATCAGTTATATTAAGGATCAGACCGGAAGTGAAATTGCGACAGATGATTATCCTTCCATGATCGAACTGGCACAGGCACTTTACGACGGAAAGACGAAAGTCATCATCATGAATGAGGCATACGCCGGAGCACTGCTTGATTTTGATCAGTTTTCTGCTTTCAGTACGGATACGAAGGAAGTTCTTGAGATTCCGGTAACGGTAAAGAATGATGATCAGGAAACTGCTGCGGCAACAGAGGAATCCACGGCAGACTCCCAGAAGATGAAGGAGATCGATGAGGCAGCCTCAAAGTCTGATATTACGAAAACACCATTTGTTATGTATCTCAGCGGATCAGATACCAGAGAGGGTGTGCTTGTTACCAGCCGGAGTGATGTGAACCTTCTGATGGTTGTCAATCCGGAGACAAAGCAGGTGCTTCTTCTGAATACGCCCCGTGATTATTACGTAGAGAATCCTGCCGGAGATTATGCGTACGATAAGCTGACGCACTGCGGTATCTACGGCATTGAGAACTCGGAAAAAGCACTGGAAAAGCTTTATGATATTGATGTCAGCTATTATATGCAGATCAACTTCACAGGTTTTGAGAAGCTGATCGATGCGATCGGAGGCATCACGGTTTACTCACCCGTTGCCTTTTCGGCCAATGATATCAACGGCTCAGGCTATGATTTCGTTGAGGGCGAGAATGAACTGAACGGGGATGAGGCACTGAAATTCGCACGCGAGCGTCATGCTTTTGCATCCGGAGATAACGCCAGAGGCGAAAACCAGATGCGCGTGATTAAGGCGATTATTGACAAAATCTCCCAGAAGGGAGCAACGCTCCTTCTGAATTATGATTCCATTCTGAACAGCATTGAGGGTATGTTCCGTACCGATCTGTCGGATGAGGATCTTGCGGCGCTGGTAAAAATGCAGATGTCCGACGGCGCTTCATGGAATGTGAAATCGTACGCGGTAACCGGAGAAAGCGGCAGCGAAACGACCTATTCCGCTCCGTCTACTACAGCTTATGTCATGTATCAGGATAAGGATATGGTGGCTAAGGGCACCGAGCTTGTGAAGAAGGTCCTTAACGGCGATAAGCTGACGGATGATGATCTGGAAGTAACCACATCTGACAGCAGTTCAGAGGATACCACCTTATCCGACAGCAGTTCCGATGAGTCTGATTACAGCAGCACACAAAACGATTATTCGGATACATATAACAGCAGATACTCCGGATCCACCTATGACGCCGGCCAGACGTATAACAGCGGCTATTCAGGATCCGGGTACAACAGCGGTTATTCGGATACGACGTACAGCGGCTATGACTCGAACAATGACAGCGGCTATTCTGGCGCCGACGGCGGCTATTCGGATACGACGGACAGCGGTTATTCGGGCACGACGGACAGCGGCTATTCGGATACGACGTACAGCGGTTATTCAGGCACGACAGACTCCGGCTATTCGGGCACGGACAGCGGCTATTCTGATGGTACACAGTGATCCGGCCTGCCGGAAGGCAGTACAGCGCTGTGAAGTCAGTACAGCGCTGTGAAGGCAGCTTATAAAGCCTTCTGACAGCAGAAGAAACAGAAAAAAGAGGTATGGTCTTGGGTACAGTTCTGATTCAGGATTACACAACAAAAAATCCGATCGAGATGATCGGAAAGGAAGCAGGCATCTGCTGGGGCTCTGATACGGAGACGCCCGAAAAGAATTATAAAAGAGGCATAAACTGCCTTGAAAGCGGTCACGGCCGTACCTTCGAGTATCCGGACATCTACATGGTGATTGACGGCTATTCGGCCAGGGTGATCCGTGAGTGGTATACGCACATCGGCGGCGCACCGACGAGACTGCAGGCCAGCACCCGCTATATCAATTACGAGAAGGGTTTTGACTATGTGACACCGCATACCGTACAGCGGAATGAAGAAGCGGAGCGCGTCTATACCGATGCGATGGAGAGCATTTCGGAGGCACTGAGAAAGCTCGAAGCGCTTGAGATCCCCAGAGAAGATTCAGCCATGCTGCTGCCGCTGGGCATGACGACAAAAATCGTCGACAGACGAAACTTAAGAAATCTGATCGATATGTCACGCCAGAGAATGTGCAGCCGCGCATTCTGGGAGTTCAGAGAGCTTTTCTCTGACATATGCGAGGCTCTTGGCAGCTATTCAGAGCAGTGGAAGTATCTCGTGGATCATTATATGATGCCGAAGTGTGACGTGCTGGGCTACTGCCCGGAGGCCAGATCATGCGGACGCCATCCGAAGCGCGGAAATTCATAAGCTGCGGGAGACGTGAACGGCGGAAAATCCTGAATTAGAGACAGGAAAAGAAATACTCGTACAGCTTAAAACGATACAGCAGAACCATAAAACGACACAGCAGAATCATAAGACGACACAGCAGAAATATAAAACGACACAGCAGAAACAGAAGACAGAAAGGTCAGTCAGAAAGGCCCCGGGGCATCAGCCCTGGGGCTTTTCTTTAACCTTCGTTTTCCAGAATGACATCTTCAGTCTGCTTCAGGTTCTTGAAGGCGGTCGACAGCATCAGCTTGATTCGGTTCAGCTGATTGACCTCAGATGAACCCGGATCGTAATCGATGGCAACAATGTTCGCCTTCGGATAATCGGCGCGCACAGCCTTGATGACGCCCTTGCCGACGACATGGTTCGGGAGACAGCCGAAAGGCTGGATGCAGACGATGTTGTTGACACCGCCGTGAATCAGTTCCATCATCTCTCCGGTGAGGAACCATCCTTCACCTGTCTGGTTGCCGACGGAAACAATGTCAGACGCGTATTTCGCGAGGTCTTCGATTTTTGCCGACGGTGTGAAATGCCGGCTGTTGATGTATTCTTCATCCGCTGCTCTGCGGAGGAAAGTGACAGCTTTTATGGCTGCCTGACAGAGCGCCATGTTCTTCCAGGACATTTCATAATGATCGTGTTTGAACTTCGCATTATAGAAGCTGTACATGAAGAAATCGACAAAATCAGGCACAACGGCTTCGGCGCCCTCGTTCTCCAGCGTATCAACCAGATGGTTGTTCGCCGTGGGCGCGTATTTCACCAGAATTTCTCCGACGATGCCGACTCTGGGCTTTACTTCTTCAGTGACAGGAAGCCTGTCAAAATCTCTGATGATCTGGCGGCAGAGCGTCTGGAAGCGACCGAGCGTCACATGCTTTGACTTCAGATAATCCTGACAGATCTTTTCCCACTTCTTATGAAGTCTGTTGGCGGATCCCGGAACCTTCTCATACGGCCTCATGCGGTACAGACATTTCATGAATACATCGCCGAGTATCGCCGCATAAGTGGCGCGGATCGCAAGGTCTGCCGTGATTTTGAAGCCGGGGTTGGATTCCAGACCCACAAGGTTCAGGGAGATGACCGGAACCTGCTCGAAGCCGGCTTTTTTCAGCGCTCTTCTGATGAAGGCGATGTAGTTGGATGCACGGCATCCGCCGCCGGTCTGACTCATGATGATCGCCGTTCTGTCGGGATCATATTTGCCGGAGTTCAGCGCCTGCATGAACTGTCCCACCACAAGCAGGGACGGATAGCAGGCATCGTTATTTACATATCTCAGGCCCTGATCAATGGCACTGCGGTTATCGTTGTCGAGAACGACCAGATTGTATCCTGCCGTGTCAAATGCTGTTTCCACAAGAGCAAAATGAATCGGAGACAGCTGAGGTGCCAGTATGGTGTATCCCTGTTCCTTCATCTCTTTGGTGAACGGAACCTTCTTCAGTGCCGAAGAATGAATTTCACGCGGCTCGGGATTTTTCTCCCGTGCGCGGACAGCGGCGAGAAGTGAGCGGATTCTGATCCGGACGGCGCCGAGGTTGTTGACCTCATCAATCTTGAGTACTGTATAGATCTTGTTGCTGCCGGACAGAATCTCATATACTTCGTCGGTGGTTACGGCATCCAGACCGCAGCCGAAGGAGTTGAGCTGAATGAGCTCGAGGTCATCCCTGGTTTTCACGAAGTTTGCGGCCGCGTACAGCCTCGTGTGATACATCCACTGGTCATTGACGCGGAGCGGACGTTCTATCGGTGCAAGGTGCGAGACGGAATCCTCCGTGAGCACAGCCACATCGTAGGAGTTGATCATCTCCGGAATACCGTGGTTAATCTCCGGGTCGATATGATACGGACGACCCGCGAGGACAATGCCGTGATGACCTGTCTCTTCCATCCATTTGAGTACTTCCTCGCCCTTCCGGCGCACCTCATTGCGCACGGAAGCCATCTCTTCCCAGCCGGCGTGGCAGGCTTCACGAACTTCCTTTTCAGGAAGATCGGAGAAGACGCGGACCAGACCGTCGGCGAGGATCTTTTCCGATGTGAGCGCAAGGAACGGATTCATGAATGTAATATCATCTTCTTTCAGATGATCCACGTTGTTTTTGATATTCTCCGCATAGCTTGTGACAATCGGACAGTTGTAATGGTTCACGGCATCGGGAAACTCTTCCCGCTCATATGGCAGACACGGATACCAGATGGTCTTTACGCCCTGGGCGATCAGCCACTCGATATGGCCGTGTGAGATTTTGGCCGGGTAGCAGGCCGTATCCGACGGGATCGATTCAATGCCGAGTTCGTAGATTTTTCTTGTGGACTGCGGAGAGAGCACAACGCTGTAACCGAGTCTTGTAAAGAAGGTGAACCACAGCGGATAGTTTTCATACATATTCAGTACGCGCGGAATGCCGATCTTGCCTCTGGGCGCCTCATCGGCAGCAAGCGGTGTATAGCCGAAAATCCGGTTGTACTTCCACTCATACATATTCGGAATGTGGTGCGCGTTCTTTTCCTTGCCGATGCCCCGTTCGCAGCGGTTGCCGCTGATATACTGACGGCCGCCGGAGAAACGGTTGATGGTGAGACGGCAGTGGTTCGTGCATCCCTTGCAGTAGGCGGATTTTGTCGAGTACTGGAAGGTGTTGATTTTTTCAATCGGAAGCATGGTGGTCTTCCTGCCCTCGCAGCGGTCCTTCGCAATCAGAGCAGCGCCGAAAGCACCCATGATGCCTGCGATGTCCGGGCGGACAGCGTTACAGTCGGCGATGCGCTCGAAGCTTCTCAGAACAGCATTGTTGTAGAAAGTGCCGCCCTGTACGACGATGTGCTTTCCGAGCTCCTTTGCGTCAGAAACCTTGATGACCTTGTACAGCGCGTTCCTGATGACAGAATATGCCAGACCGGCCGAGATATCCGCCACGGTCGCGCCTTCCTTCTGCGCCTGTTTTACACGGGAATTCATGAAAACCGTGCAGCGGGTACCGAGGTCAATCGGATGCTCGGCAAACAGTGCTTCCTGGGCAAAATCCTTCACTTCATAGCCAAGGGAATTGGCGAAATTTTCAATAAAGGAACCGCAGCCGGAGCTGCAGGCTTCATTCAGCATGACTGAATCCACGGCGCCGTCACGGATTTTAATGCACTTCATATCCTGGCCGCCGATATCAAGGATGCAGTCAACCTCAGGGTCGAAGAACTGAGCAGCCGTGTAGTGCGCAATGGTTTCCACCTCACCCTCATCGAGCATCAGTGCCGCCTTGATCAGCTGCTCGCCGTAGCCGGTGGAGCAGGAGTACGCAATGTACGCATCCTTCGGCATTTTCGAGTAAATATCCTGGATCGCATGGATCGAGGTCGCCAGCGGGTTGCCATGGTTGCTGTCATAGAAGGAATAAAGCAGCCTGCCGTCTTCACTGATGACGGCTGCTTTTGTCGTCGTCGAACCGGCATCGATGCCGAGATAGCACGGGCCGGCATAGCTGCTGAAATCGCCTGTCGTGACTTTGTCTTTGTCATGGCGGGCAACGAACTCGTCATAATCCTGTCTGTCTTTGAACAGAGGCGCCATCCTGGCCACTTCCATCTGAAGCTTAATACCTCTGGAAAGCTGTTCGCGCATATCCTCCAGCGGGATCTCGCAGTCTTCCTTTGCGTTCAGCGCTGAGCCCATGGCAGCGAACAGATGGGAATTTTCCGGCACGATCGTGTGTTCCTCATCGAGATTCAGCGTTCTGATGAAGCAGGCGCGAAGCTCCGACAGGAAGTGCAGCGGTCCGCCGAGGAACGCCACGTGGCCTCTGATCGGTTTGCCGCAGGCAAGGCCGGAGATGGTCTGGTTGACCACGGCCTGAAAAATCGACACGGACAGATCTTCCTTGGTGGCGCCTTCATTGATCAGCGGCTGGATATCCGTCTTCGCAAATACGCCGCAGCGCGCCGCGATGGGATAGATGGCTTTGTAATGCTTCGCATACTCATTGAGGCCCGGAGCATCGGTCTGCAGCAGGGACGCCATCTGATCGATAAAGGAACCGGTTCCTCCTGCGCAGACGCCGTTCATTCTCTGCTCAATATTGCCGTTTTCATAATAAATGATTTTTGCGTCCTCGCCGCCGAGCTCAATAGCCACATCGGTCTGCGGCGCAGTGAACTGCAGGGCGGAAGAAACCGCGATTACTTCCTGTACAAAAGGTACATTGACAGACTTGGCCAGAGCCAGTCCGCCTGAGCCGGTGATCACCGGATGCACTGTCAGGTTTCCGACTTTCTTTTCAGCGTCGCCGATCAGGTCCGCAAGGGTTTCCTGGATTTTTGCAAAGTGGCGGCGGTAATCGGAATATAATATTTTCCGGTCGATATCCATCAGAACGACTTTAACTGTCGTTGAGCCGATATCGATGCCGAGCGTGTAGTTCAGATCGGACATGTATAATCTCCTCTTATTAAATGTGTCTGAGAACAGAGCAATTATAAAACGGGGTTATCAGGAAAGCAACCGGTTGCTCCGGAGTTTCCCCCAGAATCGCTATTTTGTCCCAATCTGAGGGAAAAACGGAAAAAAGCACAAGATATTGTTTTATTTTCATCCTGTTTGCGATATGATGCTATGGTTACGGAGTGTAACATGAGGCAGGAAACAGGATCCGGACTTAATGAATAAAAGAGGAAATTATGGCAGAATACAGAATTATCAGCACCTGCGGCAGGGCCAAGCGGGCGGAATTCAGAACGGTGCACGGTACGGTGCAGACGCCGGTATTTATGAATGTCGGAACCGTCGGAGCTGTCAAGGGCGGCGTATCGAGCGACGATCTCGAAAGAATCGGGACACAGATTGAACTTTCAAATACCTATCATCTTCACGTCCGCACAGGAGATGAGGTGATCAGAAGGATGGGCGGCCTTCATAAATTTATGGCCTGGCATCGACCGATCCTCACGGATTCAGGCGGATTCCAGGTGTTTTCTCTGGCTGACATCCGGAAGATCAGAGAGGAGGGCGTCACCTTCCGCTCTCATATTGACGGACATCAGATCTTCATGGGACCGGAGGAAAGCATTCAGATTCAGTCCAATCTCGGCTCCACGATCGCCATGGCCTTTGATGAATGCCCGTCCAGTGTGGCGTCAGAGGAATACGTGAGGGATTCCGTCGACAGAACCGCGCGCTGGCTCGTCCGCTGCAAAAAGAAAATGGATGAGCTGAACAGCAGGGAAGACACGGTCAACCCTCATCAGCTGCTTTTCGGTATCAATCAGGGCGCTGTATACAATGATATCAGGATCGAGCACGCAAAAAGAATCGCAGAACTTGATCTGGACGGCTATGCGGTCGGCGGTCTTGCCGTGGGAGAAACGCATGAGCAGATGTATGATGTGCTGGATCATGTGGTCCCGTATCTTCCGAAGAATAAACCGACCTATCTCATGGGCGTCGGGACACCGGCCAACATCATAGAAGCCGTTGACCGCGGCGTCGATTTCTTCGACTGCGTCTATCCGAGCAGAAACGGGCGGCACGGCCATGTGTATACGCACCACGGCCATCTGAATCTCGTCAACGCACAGTACACCGAGGACGACCGGCCGATTGAGGAGGGCTGTCAGTGCCCCGTCTGCCGCAGATACAGCCGTGCATACATCCGCCATCTGCTCAAGGCGGGCGAAATGCTCGGCTTAAGACTCTGCACGCTTCACAATCTGTATTTCTACAATCATCTGATGGAAGAAATCAGAGACGCCATCGACAGCGGCACCTGGGACACGTGGAAGAAGGACACGCTGTACGCACTGGACGAGGAGCATGAGAAGCACACGGTCATGCATCAGCCGATGTACTATCAGAAAGTCAGAGCGGACAAAGAATAAAGGGCAGGTGGCTGTTCACACATTGTCATCCACTGTCACACATGGAGACTTCCAGCCTCGACGCGCTCTCGCTTGTCCTCGGCGCAGCGGTGGTAAGCTCGGTCATCGCTTCGTTCGTCCTCGCCAACCACCGGCGCCTGCGGATGTCTCGGCTCGGGAGTCTCCATGCGTTCCGTGGCTCTTGCAGTGTCCGGACTATGATAAGGACAGGCATCACGGCAAAAAACCACTTGTAGCCATCGGGCAATTTGTGTATGATAGAAAAGAACTTTTTTTAGAGATTAGGAGGATCTGGTATGATTTTAGCAAGTTCATCCGCCAGCTCAGGCGGCAGTGTCATGAGCATGGTCATTCTGCTCGTTATCATGATTTTACTGATGTATTTTATGATGATTCGCCCTCAGAGAAAGGAACAGCAGCGGATGAACGCCATGCTGAGCGCACTCGAGGTAGGGGATGCTGTTGTAACGACCGGCGGTTTCTACGGCATTGTTATTGATATCAGCGATGACGATGTCATCGTTGAGTTCGGAAACAATAAGAACTGCCGTATTCCAATGAGAAAGGAAGCCATCGCACAGGTTGAGAAGCCTGAGCAGGCGGCAGCGGCAAAGGAAGACGCAGCCAGAGATGCCAAAGAGTCCAGAAAGGACGCAAAGAAAGAAGCAAAAAGCACGAAGGATGAGTCCAAACCGTTTTTTAAGAAGTGAGAAAAAGACAGATCGGAGAGTCCGGAACTTCCGCAGGATTTGATATCCGCGGAAGTTTCTTTATAATCCGGCCCGGCGGCCGGGAGGAGGAAAAGCATGGATTTCAGAATTGGTCTGATCCACGGGGACGGTATCGGTCCCGAAATCGTAGATGAGGCGGTTAAGGTACTTGACGCGGTTGCAGAGAAGTACGGCCACCATTTTCAATACAGCAATCTGCTGCTGGGAGGCGCATCCATTGATGCCACAGGACTGCCGCTGACGGATGACACGGTCAGGGAAGCGAAGACCTGTGATGCGATCCTGATGGGATCCATCGGAGGGGATGCGAAGACATCTCCCTGGTATAAGCTTGAGCCGTCAAAGCGGCCGGAGGCGGGCCTTCTCGGTATTCGCCACGCCCTTGGCCTGTTTGCCAATCTCAGACCGGCGCATCTGTACCGTGAGCTTCGCGATGCCTGCCCGCTCCGCGATGACATTATCGGAGAGGATGGTTTTGACCTGATCATCGTGCGCGAGCTTACCGGCGGCCTGTATTTCGGAAAGAGAGAGACAAAGGAAGTGGACGGTGTGCTCACGGCGACCGATTCTCTTTCCTATAATGAAAATGAGATCAGAAGAATCGCAAAGCGGGCTTTCGAGATCGCGATGAAGAGAAGGAAAAAAGTGACGGAAGTTGATAAGGCCAACGTTCTTGATTCCTCGCGCCTCTGGAGAAAAATCACGGCGGAGGTCGCCGCTGAGTATCCGGAAATCACTTATGAGAACATGCTGGTCGACAACTGTGCGATGCAGTTGGTACGTGATCCGAAGCAGTTTGATGTCATCCTGACAGAGAACATGTTCGGCGATATTCTTTCCGATGAGGCGAGCATGACGGCAGGATCCATCGGCATGCTTCCGTCTGCAAGTCTGAATGAAACAAGCTTCGGCCTGTATGAGCCGACCCACGGTTCCGCACCGGATATTGCCGGACAGAACATCGCGAACCCGATCGCCACTGTTCTTTCCGCGGCCATGATGCTCCGGTATTCCCTGAATCTCGACACAGAGGCAGACGATGTGGAGGCAGCCGTACAGAAGGTGCTTACCGACGGTTACCGCACACCGGATATCTGGTCTGAGGGAACGAAGAAAGTCAGCGAGTCGGAAATGGGCGACCTGCTTAAAGCAAATATCTGAAACAGAAAATTATCAGATCCGGGAGGACAGAAGGTATGATCAGTGACAATGTAAAAAAAGGTATGGCAGCGGCGCCGGCGAGAAGCCTCTTTAACGCGCTCGGCATGACGGAAGAGGAAATGAAGCGCCCGATGATCGGCATCGTAAGCTCATATAACGAGATTGTTCCGGGCCACATGAATATAGACAAAATCGCTCAGGCCGTAAAGCTCGGCGTGGCGGAGGCCGGCGGCACACCGGTGATGTTTCCGGCCATCGCTGTCTGCGACGGTATCGCGATGGGACACATCGGCATGAAATATTCTCTTGTTACCCGCGATCTGATTGCGGATTCAACGGAATGCATGGCGATTGCCCATCAGTTCGACGGACTTGTGATGATCCCGAACTGTGACAAGAATGTTCCCGGCCTTCTGATGGCAGCGGCCAGGCTGAATATTCCAACCGTATTTGTCAGCGGCGGGCCGATGCTCGCAGGTCATGTCATGGGAAGAAAGAGAAGCCTCTCATCCATGTTTGAGGCTGTCGGCTCCTATGCGGCCGGCACCATGTCTGCGGATGATGTAAGGAATTTCGAGGAGAATGTCTGCCCGACCTGCGGTTCCTGCTCGGGTATGTATACCGCCAACTCCATGAACTGTCTCACAGAGGTGCTGGGCATGGGGCTGAAAGGCAACGGTACCATTCCCGCCGTATATTCGGCCCGTCTGCAGCTGGCAAAGCATGCCGGCATGCAGGTCATGGAATGTGTCCGGAAGAACATCCGTCCCCGCGACATCATGACGAAGGAAGCCTTCGTGAATGCCCTGACCATCGATATGGCGCTCGGCTGCTCGACCAATACCATGCTGCATCTGCCGGCCATTGCGCATGAGTGCGGCATCGACTTTGAGGTTTCTGTAGCCAATGAACTTTCTGAGAAGACGCCGAATATCTGTCATCTGGCACCGGCAGGCGCGCACTATATGGAAGAGCTGAACGAGGCCGGCGGCATCTACGCCGTCATGCACGAGATCTCGAAGCTCGGTACACTGAACCTTGACTGCCAGACGGTTTACGGAAAACCGATCGGCGAGCTGATTAAAGACTGCGAGATCAGAGATACGGAGGTCATCCACACGATCGATCATCCTTATATGGAGAAGGGCGGCATGGCCGTGCTCCGCGGCAATCTGGCGCCTGACACCTGTGTTGTCAAGAGATCTGCTGTTCTGCCGGAGATGATGGTTCATGAAGGGCCGGCGCGCGTGTTCGACTCCGAGGAGGAGGCTATTGCGGCGATCAAGGGCGGAAAAATCAACAAGGGCGATGTGGTTGTGATCCGATATGAAGGACCGAAGGGCGGCCCCGGCATGAGAGAGATGCTGAATCCGACCTCCGCCATTGCGGGCATGGGACTCGATAAGGACGTCGCACTGATCACAGACGGACGGTTCAGCGGTGCTTCCAGAGGTGCAGCCATCGGCCATGTGAGTCCTGAGGCAGCCGTCGGCGGACCGATCGCTTTTGTAAAAGAAGGCGATATCATCAGCATCAATATTCCCGAATACAGCATTGAGCTCAAGGTCAGTGATGAGGAGCTCGCAAGAAGAAAGGCGGCGTGGAAGCCTGTCGACAGACATGTCACGGGATATCTCGCCCGTTATGCGAAACTTGTCACGAGCGCGAACCGCGGCGCAATCCTTGAGATTCCGAAAGACTGAACCGGCGGCGAAGATTTTTACAGGAGATGAAACAGGAAATGCCAGAACTTACAGGTTCCCAGATTGTAATTGAGTGCCTCAGGGAACAGGGAGTCGACACCGTTTTCGGCTACCCCGGAGGCGCGATCCTGAATATTTATGATGAACTGTACAAGCACCCAGAAATCCATCACATCCTGACGAGCCATGAACAGGGAGCGGCGCACGCTGCCGACGGCTATGCGAGGTCGACCGGAAAAGTCGGCGTCTGCATGGCAACGAGCGGCCCCGGAGCAACAAACCTCGTGACGGGCATTGCGACGGCGTATATGGATTCTGTTCCGATCGTGGCAATCACGGCCAATGTCGGTACGGGTGGACTCGGCAAGGACAGCTTTCAGGAAGTGGATATCGCGGGCATCACGATGCCTGTGACCAAATACAGCATGATCGTCAAGGACGTCACCAGACTTGCCGATGCGCTGCGGAGAGCCTTCCGCATCGCGCAGAGCGGACGCCCGGGACCGGTGCTTGTCGATATTCCCAAGGACGTAACGGCTGCGAAGACCGCATATGAAAGGAAGGAGATTCCGCCGGTGGAGCGTTCTTCCGCTCAGATTACCGATGAGGATATCGCACGCGCCGTGCAGATGATCAACGGAGCAAAGAGACCGTATCTGTTTGTCGGCGGAGGCGCGGCCATCTCCGGTGCTGAGGAAGAGGTGACAGAACTGGCACACCGGCTTCATGCGCCCGTCTGTGATACGCTGATGGGAAAAGGCGTATACCCGGGCACGGATCCCGCGTACGTGGGGATGCTCGGCATGCATGGAACCAAGGGCGCCAATCTGCTTCTTTCAGAGTGCGATCTGCTGCTCGTGCTCGGTGCCAGATTTTCCGACCGTGATGCGGGCAATCCGAAGAATTTTGCATCGCAGGCAAAAATCCTGCAGTTTGATGTGGACCGTGCGGAGATGAACAAGAACGTCGTTGCCGATGCCAGTGTCAGCGGTGATCTGAAACTCATTCTGCAGCGCATCCTGCCGGAAATCAAAGAAAAAGAAAATAAGGCCTGGACTGCCGAGATGAAGGCAAAGCAGGCACTGGTCAGCGACGAGATCCCGGAGGACCGTCTGACGGGACAGTTCCTGGTGAAAAAAGTCTACGAAGTGACGAAGGGAGAGGCACTGATCGCGACAGAGGTCGGACAGCATCAGATGTGGACGGCTCAGAACTATCTGTTCACGAAGCCCAGAACCCTGCTGACATCGGGCGGACTCGGCACCATGGGCTACGGACTCGGTGCGGCGATCGGTGCAAAGGTCGGTAATCCCGACAAAACGGTGATCAATATTGCCGGAGACGGCTGCTTCCGCATGAATATGAATGAGCTGGCGACAGCGTCCAGATATCAGATTCCGGTGATCGAGATTATCGTGGACAATCATGTGCTCGGCATGGTCCGCCAGTGGCAGACGCTCTTCTATGGAAAGAGATATTCCAACACGGTTCTTAACGACCACGTGGATTATGTCAAAGTGGCCGAGGGACTCGGCGTCGATGCTGTCAGGATCACGGAAAAAGAGGAATTCGGACCGGCGCTGGAGAAAGCCATCGCGTCGGGAAAACCATATGTGCTTGACTGCATGATTGACCCGGATGATAAGGTTTCACCGATCATTCCCGCGGGCCATTCCAATGATGACATTTACGATCAGAAGGATATGGCACATTGGCAAGACCAGAATTGACAATGGTGTGTGAAATGTTTATCATTAAGACGTTTTAAGAATTTTAACAGGATGGATGGAGGAATAAGGAAATGGCAAGAGTTTACAATTTTTCAGCCGGCCCGGCGGTACTTCCGGAGGAAGTGCTCAGAGAGGCGCAGGAAGATCTGATGGATTACAAGGGATGCGGCATGTCCGTCATGGAGATGAGCCATCGCTCCAGGATGTTCGATGACATCATCAAATCGGCGGAGAAGGATTTCCGTGAACTTGTCGGTGTACCGGATAATTACAGGGTACTGTTCCTGCAGGGCGGCGGATGCATGCAGTTCGCGCAGGTTCCGATGAACCTGATGAATAAGCATCATAAAGCTGATTACATCATCACCGGCAACTGGGCGAAGAGAGCATGGAACGAGGCAAAAATCTACGGCGATGCCGTTGCCGTTGCTTCCTCCGAGGATAAGAATTTCACCTATATCCCGGACTGCTCTGATCTGCCGATCGATGACGATGCGGACTACGTTTACATCTGCGAAAACAATACCATTTACGGCACCGAATACTTCCAGCTGCCGAACACAAAGGGCAAGCTGCTCGTTGCCGATGTATCCTCCTGTTTCCTGTCACGTCCGATTGATGTTACCAGATACGGTATGTTCTGGGGCGGCGTTCAGAAGAATGTCGGTCCCGCAGGACTTGTTATCGCCGTTATCCGTGACGATCTGATTACCGATGACGTATATCCGGGCACGCCGACCATGCTGAAGTACAAGACACAGGCCGACAAGAATTCTCTGTACAATACGCCGAACTGCTGGTCCATCTATATCTGCGGCCTCGTATTCAAGTGGCTGAAGAAGATCGGCGGGCTGGAAGAGATGAATAAGCGCAATGAGAAGAAGGCAAAGGTCCTTTACGATTATCTCGATCAGTCGAAGATGTTTAAGGGTACCGTGCGGAAGCAGGACCGTTCTCTCATGAATGTTCCGTTTGTCACCGGAGACAAGGATCTCGATGCAAAGTTTGTTGCCGAATCGGCAGCGGCCGGATTTGAGAACCTGAAGGGCCACAGAACGGTCGGCGGAATGAGAGCTTCCATTTACAACGCCATGCCTTATGAAGGTGTCGCAAAGCTCGTTGATTTCATGGAAGACTTTGAGAAGAAAAATCTGAAGTAAGACGGATCAGAAAAGGGGAACAGAATCATGTTTAAATATTTCTGTCTGAATAACATTTCCAAACGGGGACTGGACCATTTCAGCCCGTACTATCAGGAAGCCGAAGATATCAATGATGCAGATGCGGTTCTTGTCAGAAGTGCCAAGATGCATGATATGGAACTTCCGGATCAGCTGCTCGCCATTGCGCGTGCCGGAGCCGGCGTCAACAACATCCCGCTGGACCGCTGTGCGGAGAAGGGCATTGTCGTATTCAATACGCCCGGTGCCAATGCGAACGCGGTAAAGGAACTTGTCATCGCAGGACTTCTGATGGCGTCCCGTGACATCACAGGCGGTGTGGCATGGGTGAAGCAGAATGCTTCTGACCCGGATATCGCCAAATCTGTGGAAAAGGCAAAAAAGCAGTTTGCCGGCTGCGAGATCAGCGGCAAGAAGCTCGGTATCATCGGCCTTGGCGCCATCGGTCAGATGGTTGCCAATGCAGCCACTCATCTGGGCATGGAAGTCTATGGATATGATCCGTACATTTCTGTCGACGCCGCATGGAACCTTTCCCGTTCGATTCATCACATTCAGGATGTGACTGATATCTACGAGAAGTGTGACTACATCACGATTCACGTACCGGCCATGGACAGCACAAAAGGTATGATCAGCCGCGAAGCCATCGGCATGATGAAGCCGGGTGTCGTACTGCTGAACTATGCGCGTGATATTCTGGTCGATGAGGAGGCTCTTGTCGAGGCACTGAAGGCGGGAAAAGTGAAGAAATACATGACCGATTTCGCCAATCCGACGATCATCAGTGCTCCGAATGTCGTCATCACACCTCATCTCGGCGCATCCACCGAGGAAGCAGAAGATAACTGCGCGATGATGGCTGTCAGGGAGCTCCGCGATTATCTGGAAAACGGAAATATTTCCCATTCCGTAAACTATCCGAACATGAACAACGGCAAATGCACGGATGCTTCGAGAATCACGATCTGCCACAAGAATCAGGCAGACATGATCCGCCAGTTCGCCCGCATTCTCTCAGACAGCGGCATGAACATCACGAACATGAGCAACAAGAGCAAAGGTGAATTTGCGTACACCATGATTGACCTTTCAACGGAGATTTCTCAGGCAACCATGACAAAGATCAATTCTGTTGAAGGCGTTTATCGCGCGAGAATCATCAAATAACAGAAAATTATGAAGACGGCTCCCGGATCCTCTGACGCTTCCGGGGGCTTTTTGTTCAGTCGGAGACTGGTACGCGGCGTTTCTGACGCGGGAAGGGAGAAGGATAATGGTTACGATTCGTCCGTTTCAGGCATTGACACCTGTAAAGGAAAAAGCTGCCGAGGTGGCGGCTCTTCCCTATGATGTATACAGCAGTGAGGAGGCAAGAAAAATCGTCGACGCGAATCCGCGTTCTTTTCTCGCCATCGACCGCCCCGAGACCCAGTTTGATCCGGGCCATGACATGTATGCGCGCGACGTCTATGAAAAGGCGGATCAGATGATCCGTGAATGGACAGAGGAAGGCATCTTCGAGGAGGACGGCACGCCCTGCTACTATCTCTGGGAGCTTGTGATGGACGGAAGGTCCCAGACCGGTCTTGTCGCCTGCTCTTCAGTGGACGATTATCTGAACAATATTGTGAGAAGACATGAAAATACAAGAAAAGACAAGGAAGCGGACCGGACGAATCACGTGGATATCACGAGCGCTCAGACGGGACCGATTTTTCTCGCGTACAGAACAAATGATGCCATCCGTTCTCTGCTCCGTTCGATCCGGGACAATGATAAACCGGTGATCGAATTCACGGAGAAAGATCATGTCACGCACCGGATCTGGAGAATTGCCGGGCCTGCATCCATCAGCCGGATCACCGAAGCTTTCGGAAAACTGGCATGCACCTATATTGCCGACGGCCATCACCGCGCGGCGTCTGCCGTGTCTGTCTCCCTGAAAAGAAGAAAAGAACATCCTGATTATACAGGGACTGAGGAATTCAATTATTTCCTGAGTGTGCTGTTTCCGGATGATGAGCTCCGCATCATGGATTACAACCGCGTGCTGAAAGATCTGAACGGATATTCAGAAGAGGAGATCCTGAAGCGTCTTGCGGATGTCTTTACTGTGACGGAAGCACCGGAATCTCCGTACCGCCCGGCAGAGAAGGGCGAGATGGGCTTTTATCTCGGAGGACACTGGTACCGCCTGAACGTCCGGCCTGAACTGACGGAGCATGATCCGGTCGGCATTCTCGATGTCAGCTATCTGCAGAAAAATGTGCTGGGACCGATCTGGCATATCACGGATCCGACAATCGATCCGAGAATCGATTTCATCGGAGGCATCCGGGGACTGCATGAACTGGAAAGACGATGCCATAAGGACTGCCGTGCAGCCTTCTCCATGTATCCGACATCCATTCAGGAACTGTTTGCTGTTGCCGATGCGGGTCTGCTGATGCCGCCGAAGTCAACCTGGTTCGAACCGAAGCTGAGAAGCGGACTCTTCATTCACCGGATCGAGCGCTGAGACGGCGCAGCCTCGGCAGCAGAGAATGACGTATGATGGCTGTCGGATGCATCACCCTTTTCGCTCCGGTCACATTCGCCGTGTATCTCCATCGGCCATTCTCGCTCGAAAGGCGGCGCTGCGGAACGCGCCTG